>NZ_JACGTN010000005.1:0-58401 GCF_014763005.1 Stenotrophomonas sp. Br8
TATCGGAACGAATTGAGCCGAGCATTGCTCGGCTCTACAGAAATGCCGGCAGATCGCGGAAATCTGTCGAAGGCGGGGTGGGTCCGGTTGCGGGGGTGTCCGCGGCATGGATGCCGCGGCCAAGCCTACAGGGACGTACTTGCGGCGTCCCCCGCAACCGGACCCACCCCGCCTACCCTCAGGAAACCAGCTTCTGCTGTTGCTTCGGCTGTTGCCGTTGCTTCGGCAGGTGCAGGGCGCAGCCCTGCCCGACAACCCTCCTTGACCGCAGCGGCCCGGGACCCGGAGAATTACGAGATTAATTCTCATTTGCTGTTGCGCAGGATGCGGGCGGCAGCCTCGACGGCCCTCGATCCCGATGTTCAAGAACGTCCTGTTCCAACTGCACTGGCTGCTGGGCATCAGCGCGGGTGCCATCCTGGCCGTGATGGGCCTGAGCGGTGCGGTCCTGTCGTTCGAGGATGAGCTGCTGCGTGCGGCCAATCCCGGTTTCGCCGCCATCGCCGAACACCATGCCGACAACCAGCAACCGCTCGCCTTGAGTGAACTGGTGCCGTTGCTGCAGGCGGGCAGCGAACGGCCGCTGCAGCGCCTGCGGGTGGATGCCAGCGGTCAGCGCCCATCGGTCGCGCGCTTTGCCGGTGGCAAAGACCACTGGGTGTATTTCGACCCCTACAGCGGTGAGCGCTTCAGCACGCTGCGCGGACAGGCTTTCTTCGATTTCGTCGAGGACCTGCACCGCCATATGGTTGCCGGCGAGCGGGGCTCGTGGATCACCGGCAGCTGCGCGATCGCCCTGCTGTTCTTCACCCTGTCCGGGTTGTACCTGCGCTGGCCACGTCGCTGGTGGCACTGGCGCAGCTGGTTGGCCGTGGAGTGGGCACGCAAGGGCCGCGGCTTCCTGTGGAGCCTGCATTCGGTGATCGGCACCTGGGTGCTGCTGATCTACCTGATGAGCGCGCTGACCGGGTTGTGGTGGTCGTTCGACTGGTACCGCAACGGGCTGACCCAGCTGCTGGGCGTCGCGCCGCCCGCCAAGCACAGACTCGCCACGGATCTTCCCCTGGATCTGCACAATGTCGAGGCCGCGCTGTATGCGCTGCCCGGTGTGCGCCAGGGCTTCATCGACCTGCGCCTGCCTGAGAAGCCCGGTCAAGCACTCAATGTGCGGGTGATGTCGGCGGATCCCGCGCAGCGCGGCGGCCACCATGATCGTGCGCACGACCTGCTGCAGCTCGACCCGGCCACCGGCGCGGTTCTCGACGCGCGCCCGTACGCACGCCAGGGTGCCGGCGGCCAGCTCACCACCAGCATGTTCGCCCTGCACTCGGGCAGCTTCTTCGGCATGCCCGGACGCATCGTGGTGATGCTCAGCAGCCTGGGCATGTGTCTGTTCTTCGTCACCGGTTGGCTGCTGTACCTGGACCGCCGCCGCAGCCAGCGCGCCGCGCGCGCGCTGCGGCAGACCGTTCCGGCAGCAGCACTCCACGCCGGGGGCATACCGTGGCTGGTGGTGCATGCCAGCCAGAGCGGCCTGGCCGAACAGTTGGCCTGGCGTGCGGCGGCACAGCTGCAGGCGGCCGGCCACGGGGTGCAGGTACTGCCGCTTGCGCGCGTGACGGCCACGCAGCTGCAAGCCACCACACAGGCGCTGTTCGTGCTCAGCACCTTCGGTGATGGCGAGCCACCGGACAACGCACGGCGCAGCGCGCGCCAACTGCTGGCACAGCTGCCGGCGCTTTCCAGCCTGCGCTACGGCATGCTCGCACTGGGTGACCATCAGTACGATCAATTCTGCGGATTCGGCATGCAGATGGATGACTGGCTGGCCCGCGCGGGCGCACAGCCGTTGTTCGCGCGAATCGATGTCGATGCTGCTTCGGTGACGGCGCTGCGGAAGTGGCAGCTGCAGCTGACCGGGCTGACCGGCATCGACACCGATGACAGCGTGCTGCCAGCCGCCACGGTGATGCATGACTGGCGTCTGCTCGGCCGCACCCTGCTCAACGCCGGCAGCGTCGGTGGCCAGATCTGGAAGATCCGCCTGGCACCACCGGCTGATGTCGATTGGCAGGCCGGCGACATCCTGCATATCGCACCACGCCACGATGCGGGGCATGTGCACACGGTGCTTCGAGCGCATGGCCTGGATCCCCTGCAACCGCTGCTGATCGACGGTGCTGCGAAAACGCTGTTGGAACTGGCCAGCGAACGCGTGCTGCCCGAAGCCGGCAGTGCATTGCGGGTACAGGATGCAGGCCTATGGTTGTCAGGCCTGCCGTCGCTGCCCGGGCGTGAATACTCCATCGCCTCATGCGCCGCCGATGGCGAGGTGGAACTGGTGGTCCGGCTGGTCCACGACGCAGCAGGTCGCGCGGGGCTGGGCTCGGGCTGGTTGGCGCTGCATGCGCCGTTGAAGGGTGCGGTTGCGGCCCGCGTGCATCGCAACCCTGGCTTCCATCGGCAGCCAGGCACGCCGATGGTACTGATCGGCAACGGCACCGGCATCGCCGGCCTGCGCAGCCTGCTGCGCGAAGCTGCGCATCACGGTGAGCACGGTCATTGGCTGCTGTTCGGCGAGCGCCAGCGCGCGCACGACTTCCTGTTCGCCGAGGAAATCATCCGATGGCAGGCTGACGCGCACCTGCTGCGGTTGGATCAGGCGTACTCGCGTGATATCGACGATGGCAGCTACGTGCAGCATCGCCTGCGCGCTGCGGCGGATGAACTGCACACGTGGCTGGCACGCGGCGCAGTGATCCATGTATGTGGATCGCTGCACGGCATGGCCGAAGGCGTGGACCAGGTGCTGCGCGAGGCACTGGGCGATGAAGCGGTGGAACTGCTGCTGGAGAACGGACGTTACCGGCGCGACGTGTATTGAGTCCGTTCGCCGGGCATGGCCCGGCGTTACCCGTCATGGGTTTCAACGGTAGCGCCGGGCCATGCCTGGCGAAGGCGATCACGCGGCCGCGCGCGGGCGTCGCTCGGGCAGTAGTCGGAACGCTGCCACCGCTTCGGCCAGCGCCTGCACCTGGGCCTGCATCTGCGCGGTCGATGCGCCGGCCTCTTCCACCAGGCTCGCATTGCGCTGCGTGCTGGCCTCCATCTGCACGACGGTCTGGTTCACCTGGGCGATGCCCGCATGTTGCTCGTGCGACGCACTGCGGATACCCGCCAGCAACCCGGCCAACTGCTGCACGCTGCTGACGATCTCGTCCATCGTGGCGCCCGCCTGCTCGGCCTGCGTACTGCCCTGGCCTACCCGCGCCACCGAGTCCTCGATCAGTCCCTTGATCTGCTTGGCCGCGTCCGCACTACGCTGGGCCAGCAAGCGCACTTCGGCGGCCACCACCGCGAAGCTGCGACCCTGCTCGCCTGCACGCGCTGCCTCCACCGCCGCGTTGAGGGCCAGGATATTGGTCTGGAAGGCGATGCCATCGATCAGCTGGATGATGTCGCCGATGCGACGCGACGACGCGCTGATGCCCTGCATGGTCGCCACGACCTGGCCGACCGCGGTGCCGCCGCGCTCGGCAACCTTGGCGGCGTCACGTACCAGTCCGTCAGCACGCCCCGCGGCGTCGGCGTTGCGGCCGACGGTGTCGGTCAGCTCATGCATGGATGCCGCGGTTTCTTCCAGGTTGGCCGCCTGCTGCTCGGTGCGCTGGGACAGATCGTGATGACCGGCGACGATCTCGCTGACACCCACATCCAGGCGCACAGTGGCCTGCTGGATACGGGTGACGATGTGGCCCAGCTGCGCGACAGTGGCGTTGGCATCGTCACGCATGCGGGCGAACACGCCCTGCAGGTCGCCCTCCATGCGCACGCTCAGGTCGCCGCGTGCCAGTGCGGCCAGCAGCGCCTGCAGGTCGCCCAGGTTGGTCTCGAAAGTGGACAGCAGGCGATTGATGCTGGTCGACAGCGTGCGTACGAACCCCTGCTTGCCCTCCAGCGCGATGCGCCCCTGCAGCTCGCCATGCGCTGCCGCGTCGACCAATGCCGCCACTTCAGTTTCCAGCAGCGTTTCCAGCGCGCGGCTGCGCCATTCCACCGCGACACCAAGGAAGTGGTCGTCCTCGACGACGGCATTGGCGATCAACTGATACCGGGTACCGGCGTGGCCGATCTCACGCTCTTCGCGCTGACGGACACCGATCAGTCCCGCCAGCGCCGGATGCAGGCGGACCGCGTCGCTGCCGAGCAATGTCTCTGCGGGAAGCGCCAGCAGCTGCAGCAGCGCCGGGTTGGCGTAGGCCACCTGCCCTTCCGCATCAACCACCATCAAGCCGGTCTGGGCACTGTCCAGCGCCTGCCGCACGCGCGTGTTGCCGCGTGCCACCGCGCGTTCGGTCTCGGTGCGCGCACGCAGGCGCTGCTGCATGTCGACCAGGCGCTGCGCGAGCTGGCCGATCTCATCGTTGGCGTTGTGCACGCGCAGCGTGGTGTCGAGCCGGTCATCCGCGATATCGCCTGCAAAGCGCAGGGTGTCCTGGATCGGTCGACGCACCGCGCGTACCACCAGTACCAGGCTGGTGATCAGCACGCCGGCCACCAGCATCAGGGTGGCCACGAACAGCACGCTGGCCATCCTTGCGCCCGATCGCTGACGCAGCTGTGCCTGTTCCAATGCCGCAACCTGAGCCTGCTGGAAGGCGGCCAATGCCGGGCCGACGGCTGCCGCGGTTTCGAGCAGCGACTGTGCCTCCACGTCCAGGCCGACGCGTGCAGCGGTATAGCCAAGCAACGCGGCCTGGTAGGCTTCCATGCCGTTGCGCACGCGTTCCTGCACGTCAGCTGGCAGGCCGGCCAACGCCAGATCGAAGGGCAGCTTTTCTTCGCTGGCACGATCGGCGTGGGTGGAATCGCCATCGAGCAGCAGCAACGCTTCCTGGCGCCGCATCCGCTGCACATGCAGGGACAGCGCAGGGCGCTCCAGCGCATCCACCTGCGCCTGCAGCGCGTCGGCGGCCTGCTGCAGCTGCGCGGCCAGACCAGCGTCGCCGCGTCCCATCTCATCTACCCGCTCGAACAACGCGGCGATGCCCTGTGAGAATGCATCGACGGCCTCGGTCATCGCCTGCAGCACCTTGCGCCGGCCCGCGTCCATCGGCATGCCCCGCAACGCCTGCAGGTCCTGCTTCAACATCTGCTGCGTGGCCAGCAACTGGCTGCGGTCCACATCATCGAAACTGCGCGCATACTGGGTCTGCAGGCGCCGGGCCTCGGCCACCCGGGCGGCCAGCGAAGCAACGCGGTCACTGCCGTGCTGGTAGCTGGCCTGATCGCGGGCCGCCTGCGTGCTCGCATGACTGGTCCAGGCGTGGACGGCGGCGATGGCCACCAGTCCCAGGCTGCAGACCAGCAGGGTCGCCTTGAGCTTGTCGGCGACGCTGAGCCGATGTGGCTGCAGCCAGCGCAGCAGGCCTGGGAAACGGGAACGCAACCCGACAACGCGGCTACGCAGGGACCGAAGGTGGGGAACGACGGCCGACATGACAGACTCCAGGCGGAAGGACGCACCTGTATCGACCGATCTCAGTGGAACTTTAGCGTCCGACTGAGTCCTGCCGCGGGCAGTACCCAGTCGTCGCTGTTGTACCGGCCGCAGGCGACGAGGGGATGACACCGGCGAGGCACACTTGACCTCAACCCCGGTTGCGGTAGCACAGTGGAGCCCCCCGCCCGTGGTGCCTGCCATGTCCATCGACGTCCCCCGCTACCTGCAGCGCCTGCAGCTGGATGCCCCGCCACCGCTCACGCTGGCCGGGCTGACCCTGCTGCAGCAGCGCCACAACGCCCTGCTGCCGTTCGAGACCCTTACCAGCCTGCTGCGCGATGCGGTCGCCATCGACCTGGACAGCGTCCAGCACAAGCTGCTGCACGCGCAGCGCGGCGGCTACTGCTTCGAACTCAATGGCGCGTTCCTGGCCCTGCTGCAGGCCCTGGGCTTCGATGCGCAGCCGCTGAGCGCACGGGTGCTGCTGTCGGCTGCAGAGGGCGAACTGACCGCGCGTACGCATCTGCTCCTGCGGGTGCGTCTGCAGGAAGCGGACTGGTTGGTCGATACCGGCTTCGGCAGCCTGACCCCGACCGTGCCACTGCGCCTGCATGAGAGCGCAGTGCAGGACACACCGCATGAGCGCTACCGCGTGCGGCGGCTGGACGATGGCGACTTCATGCTTGCCGCCGAAGCAGGGGATGACTGGCGGGCGCTGTACCGCTTCGACCTGCAGCCACCGGCGCCGATCGATAACGAAGTGGGCAACTGGTACGTGTGTACGCATCCGCAGTCGAGCTTCCCTGGCCAACTGCGTGCATCACTGACCGGGCCGGATTGGCGACGCACCATCGGCAGCGGCAACTACACCGAATATCGCCCGGGCCAGGTACCGGCCAAGCGCCCGCTGCGCGATGTGCAGGACGTGCGCGAGGTGCTGCAGCAGGGCTTCGGCATGCGCCTTCCGGACGATCCGCGATTGGATCCAGCCATTGCCGACTGGCTGCAGCGATCGCGCGCCGCGTCCGTGTAGAGCCACGCGATGTTCGGCTGCTGACCGGAGGGCTATGGGGTGACGGGCGCCTGCAGGGCGATCCGGTTGCCTTCGCTGTCGCGGATCTCGGCCACCCGCCAGTCACCGGCCACGTCCGGGCCAAAGCACAGCACCGCGCCAGCCTGAAGGGCACGCTGCAGGCTGTCATCCAGATCGTCCACGCCCAGGTAGATGCGCGGTCCCTGCTCCGAGGGCAGGTAGTCAGCACCGTGCACCAGCGCCATGCTGGCACCCGCGTCCCTATCGTTGAATGGCAGGTACGCCATCCGGCAGTCATGCACGTTGATCGGGGTAGCGATGTCCACCTGCAGCCATTGCCGATAGAACGCCATGGCACGGTCCAGGTCGGCAACGGGAACTTCAACGTGCAGGATGGGATTCATGGTGATCATGGCTGGGCGTGCAGGCGGATGAAACACAGGATCGCAGCTCTGCACACCACACGATACGGCCACAGGTGGCATGCTGGCAGCCCGACACCGAGCTGGAACTGCGCATGTCCCTGACCGATCACCGTCATGCGTTGGCCCCACTGGGCTACCTGCGCGTTGCCATCAACCTCGGCAACCCGGTGCTGGCCCAGGGCGACGCCGATGCACCACGCGGGCCATCGGTGGAACTGGCCACCGCGCTGGCACAGCGGCTGGATGTGCAGGCCCGCTTCAGTTGCCACGACGCGGCCGCATCGGTGGTGGCAGCTGCGAGCGACGATGCGTGGGACCTGGCCTTCCTGGCGGTGGACCCGGCACGCGCCGACCGCATTGCCTTCAGTGCACCGTATGTGGAGATCGAAGGAACCTACCTGGTGCGCGATGACAGCCCAGCACGGCAGGTTGCAGATCTCGATCGCGACGGGCTGCGCATCGCAGTGGGTCGCGGCGCCGCCTACGATCTGTTCCTCAGCCGCGAGCTGCAGCAGGCAACGATTGAGCGTGCCGACACCTCGGCCGCCGCCATTACTCTTTTCGACCAGCAGCGGCTGGATGCAGCGGCCGGCGTACGCCAACCCCTGCAGGCCTGGGCACAGGCGCATGCCGGCCATCGCGTGCTGGCAGATCGCTTCACCGTGATCCAGCAGGCGGTCGCAGCGCCTGTTGCTAGACCCGCAGCGGCGTTGCAGGCACTGTTCGCGGAAGTAGAGGCCATCAAGGCCGGACCGCTGCTGGGCGAAGCCTTCGCACGTGCCGGGCAGGCAGTCACGCTGGTGCGCTGACGCACACTCCCCGTCACTACGCTCGCCTGGCGCTATCCCGCGTCGGCGGCCTGCATGTGCCGCACATGCTCGGCTGCCTGCGCGTGCAGCCATTCGCGGAAGGCCAGGAAACCACGGTGGCGTATCGAGCGCTGCGGGTACACCAGCCAATGCGGCCATGCGGTTTTCAGGCGCAGGTCCGACAACGCAACCAACTGGCCGGAATCCAGCAGCAGCCGCGCCCGGGTGACCCGTCCCAGCGCAACACCAACGCCGTCCAGTGCGGCGCGATGGTGGGCCTCGGAATCATCCAGCACCGCCACGAACCGCGCCGGTGGGCGCTGTCCGACCAGCGCGAACCATGCGCCCCACGCACCGTCTGGGTCTCCCAGCAGCGGCCACTGCGCCAACGGTAGGTGGCCGATGCCGCCCATGCGCTCGATCAGTGCCGGGCTGGCCATCGGCAGCAGCCATTCGTCGAACAACGGTTCCACCACCAGCCCCGGCCATTGTCCGCTGCCCAGCCGCAGCGCCGCATCGAACTGCAGTTGCCGGTCGAAGTCGATCAGTCGTTCGCTCGATTGCAGATTGATTTCGATCTGTGGATGCGCCGCCACGAAATTGCCCAGCCGTGGCACCAGCCATGCGCTGGCCATCGACGGCACGGCACTGAGGGTGAGCACATGTTCGGGGCGCGCGGCGTAGGGCTGGAAGGCTTCGTTGATCGCATCCAGATGGGGCCCGACCTGATCCAGCAGGCGCTGCCCTTCCAGGGTCAAGGCCACACCGCGTGCCTGCCGGATCAGCAGCGGCTGGCCCAGGCGTTCCTCGAGCTGTCGCATCTGATGGCTGAGCGCACTGACCGTCAGGTTCATCGATGCGGCGGCGCGGGACAGGTTGCCCAGGCGTGCGGCAGCGACGAAGCCCTGCAGGGCATGTAGCGGTGGGCGGGACATAAGCCTTGAATTCCTCTCAAGTCGACCTTGCGGAAATGTCGCTTTTTGCGCACCCATGCTGCCCGTATCGTGCATTCCACTCAAGTGGAGGCACGATCATGAACATCTTCAGCGGTCTGTTGTTCCTGCAGGGTCATGTGACCAACGTTGCCCTGGCTCAGCGCCTGGCCGAACCGGTTCCCGCAGCGCCCGATGCGCGTCAGGCATCGCGGCCGGCCAGCGTCCCGGCCACCTCGGGAAGTGTCACCACCCGCGCTGCAGGTACTCCGGCAACCACGGCTCCGGATCGATAGCGAGCGCGCGATACGCATCGATGGCTTCGCGAAGTGCGGCCACACCGACCGGCGTGCGCAGGCTTTCCTCTTCCGGCACCTGCGCTGCGGCCCAGTCATGCAGCCGGTCCAGACGCTGGACCATCGCCGCCCGCAGCCACGGCCGCAGCGGATACGTGTGATAGCCCTGCTGTGCCAGCGCACGTACCGCCTCGGCCAGTGCGGCGTTGGCCCCGCGCACCCATTCGGTGCGCCCACCGGCCTTGTCCTGCACCGTCATCGGTGCCGGCGCACGATGCAGCTTGAAGGGCCGGCGCAACTGCAGTTCCAGGTCACGCGCATCCCGCTCGGACTCCGCCTCGACCAGCGCGCCCGCTTCCAGATCGAAGAACTCGAACCAGCGCCGATGCAGCGCACAGATCCGGCCCAGCGGATCGCGCGAGAAACCAATCTTCGCGTAGTCCTCCCAGGCACAGGGAAAGACATAAGCGAACACGCGGCCATCAATGCGGATATCGGAGTCCATCGGCGCACGATGACGATGCCCGCATGTGCGGAACGTGCAGGCGTCGTGCAGACGGGCGCGCGGCAGGTCAACGTCGCTGCAGCGCTTCCTGTATCGCCGCGGCCACATCGGTGTTGTCGATGTAGCTGCCATCGTTCAAGCGCACATGCTGGCGATAGCCGTTGTCGACACCGCGCACGCGTTTACCCAGCAGCTCGGCGCCGTTGCCCTTGGCCCACAGTGGCACCAGGCCGTTTGAATGGTTGCCGGTGGGGCGGAAGCTCATGCCCGGCATGCGCCCCCGGCCGTGGTTGCGCACCGGTTCGAAGGCCACCTGCTGTGCGTTCGGCCCCATCGGCATGCTGTTGTCGTGGTCGGTGGTGACAATCAGCAGATTGCGCTCCCAGCCACCGTTCTCCTCGATCCACGCCATGACCGCCGACACGGCATCGTTGAACTCGACGGTCTCTTCGATCAGACGGCCAAACTGCGGCTGCCCGGTGCAGGCGCCGTAGTGCCATTCACTGCCGCAGGCGCTGGTATGCGCTGCCCAGTCGGTGGCACCGCCTTCAACCATCAGGAACAGGCCCTTGGTTGAGCGCTGCTGCAGGAACTGCAGCGCGCCACGGGTCATCGTCGCCAGGTCCGGCACGCTGTCGATCTTCTTCACCCCCGATGGTGTGCTCGCGTCTTCGCCCAGTACCTGCAGCTGCCGCGCCTGCTGCAGGGTGTTGGCCACGCGCGGTACACCGATCAGCGGCCGGTCGGAGGGCACCAGGCCCTGCGCCAGTGCAACGAACTCGGCCTTGCTGCGGATCAACCGCCACGGCCCCGATGGATTTCCGGCAATGGCCGTGCCCGCCTCAAGCTGCTGCCAATCCTGCTGCGACACCCACTCCCAGGGGTTCCCGCAGCCCTCGGCCACCGGGCCCTGCGGCCCGTCGACGCAGGCTTGTCCATTGACGCTGTAGCCGGGTCCGCCGGTGCCCATCACCAGATCCATGTGGCCCTGGGCCAGCATCTGATGGGCGATCTGGTGATAGCTGTTGCGTGATTCGGCCTGCGCAGCGAATGCAGCCGGCGTGGCATGCGCGAACGGCACCGAGGTCACCACGCCGGTGGCCATGCCCAGGCGTTTGGCACGCAGCGTGTTGAACTCCACCGGTACACCGTCGTTGTCGACGTTGATGGCGTTGTTGTAGGTCTTCACCCCCGAGGACAGCGCCGTGCCGGCCGCCGCGCTGTCGGTGGCCACCGCCGCTAGGTACTGATACCCAGCGAAGGGCAGATCCGCCGCAGGCACGGGCGTGGCGTCCCATGCCTTCTGCGCGTCGTAGCCGAGCGTCTGCGCCGCATCGTGCGTAGGCTGGCTGCTGGCGTTGAGCGGGAACGTTGTCACCGCCAGCCGCTGCGGGAAGTCGGCATAGGGGGCGCCTTCGCGGCTGCCGTATTGCCAGTAGGCGGCGGCGTCCCAGGTGCCCCAGCCGGCGCCATCGTTGATCATCACGATGACGTTGTGCGGCCGTCCCTGCGCCGGTTCCGGCCTGTCGGTGCGTACGTCGTGGTGGCAACCGGTGATGGCAACCAGCGCTGTCAGGATGGCCGGCCGCAACCAGCCCCCGAGGTTCGTTTTTTTCATCAGCAGTCCCAGCAGCAAGCGAAGTGATCCGGCCTCATTTGCGACGTTATATCATTTCAATATTTCAGAAACAGTCATCCAGCGCGGGCGCGCGCCGTTACGCTGTCGCCGTATGCCCTCCATGACTTCTTCCCGTTCCCCTGTGTCATCGATCACGATCGATGCCCTCTCCCTCGAGATCCTCCAGCAGCAGCGCGCGGAACTGCAACGACCGCCGGCCTCGCTGACCAAGCTGATGACGGCCTACACCGCGTACGACCTGCTCGCGCGGTCGGGCGGTTCGTGGTCGGACACGATCGCTATCGATCCGCGCGACGTACACGAGGTGGCCGACGATGAAACGCGGATGGGCCTGGTGCCCGGCGAACGCATCGCCCTCGGCAGACTGCTGGAGGGCCTGATGGTGGTTTCCGGCAACGATGCCGCGCTCGCCCTGGCCCGTCACCTGGCCGGATCGCAGGCGGCGTTCGCGCAGCACATGAACGACCACGCGCGCGCGCTGGGCCTGCACGATACGCACTTCATCTCCGCGTCCGGCATCACCACCCCGGGCCATCTGTCGACCGCGCGCGACATGGCGGTGCTGGCCGCCCACCTGCTTGCCCGCTACCCCGACCTGCTGGCAATCACCGCACAGCGCAGCTTCGCGCACCGCACACTGCAGAAGGCGAACCAGAACGCCCTGCTCGGCGAAAACGGTGTGGATGGCTTGAAGACCGGTTACACCCAGGCTGCAGGTTTCTGCCTGGCGGCCACCGCCCGTCGCAGGTGTGCTGGGCACGCCCTGCCACTGCGCCTGATCAACGTGGTGCTGGGCGCTGATTCCCGTGCGTCGCGCGATGAGCAGGTGCGGGCGCAGCTTGATGCGGGCTTTGCCATTGCCGCGGCGGCCGAGGCCCAGCGTGTGTGACGGGCAGACCGGGCAGACACCACAGGCAATGCGCTCTATAGTCCAGCGCCCAAAGGAGTACCCCATCGATGGATCGACGTCTCTTGTGCTGGATGCTTGCGCTGTTCTGCACGTTCTCCGCGGCACTCACCCATGCCGGTGAACTCACTCCTGCCGAGAGCGACGCGCTGCAGAAGGATGTGCGATCGCTGCTGTCCACGTTCGCCCGCGGCGACACCGATGCCATGATTGCGCGCACGCATCCCAGCGTGAAGCGGTTTGCCGGCGGCGATGCGGCCTATGCGAAGGCCGCACGCGATGCGATGAAGACACTCGACGACATGGGCGTGAAGGTCATCAGCGATGATGTCGGTGAACCGACCCGCACCTATGCTGCCGGCGACGAAGAAGTCTGCTTCGTGCCACGGACCACGGTGTTCACCGTCGAAGCGCAGACGTTGAGAAGCCTCGCCTTCATGGTCGCCATCCGGCACGTCGGTGAAACGCAGTGGCGCTACATCGATGGTGCCGCGATGCAGGCGATGCCGGAGCTGCTGCGACAGCTGCTGCCGGACCTGCAGCCTGACGTATCACTGCCCCCGGTCAGCTTCGAGCAACTCCAGGTCGCTCCGCGCACATGATTCAGGTGCTGCGCTTGACGATGGCGACGATCACGCGCTCCAGCTCGGCCTCGGCTGCCGCATGTTCCACCGCATCGGCCGCAACCGCTTCAGACAGGGTTTCGGCGGCACCAAGGATTGCCCAGAGGCCACTGGCCGGTACGACTTCTCCCGCTGCGAACGGTCCCAGCCACTGCGCGCACTTGTCGATGAAATCCTGCTGATAGCAACGGCGCACCGCCCGCAGTTCCGGCGATCCCGCCAGCGCAGCGAGAATGTCCTGGATCTCGCTGCCCTGTGACAGCACGCAATCGATATAGCCGGAGGCGATGGCATGCGCACGCTCCTTCAGCCGCGCTTTCGCGCTGCCGATGCGCTCATCGAAGACCACGGTCTGCCTCTGGTCATAGTCGGCATACAGCGCGGCCAGCAAACCGTTGCGGGTTTCGAAGTGGTCGTAGGCCAGCGGCTTGGCGACACCTGCCGCCTCCGCCAGACGACCCAACGTCAGCGCATCGGTGCCTTCTTCGCCGACCAGCGCCCATGCCACGTCCAGCAGCTGGCGGGCACGCTGTTCGCGGGTCAGGCGACGACGGGGCTCAGGCACGGCAGGGCTGGAAGACAAGGGTGATCGTCAGAGTGCAGGGGTTCCGATCTTACGTCCGATGTCCACCGCCGTCTGCAGATGCGTTTCGGCCATGCCGCTGTCGGCATCCAGCAGCAGCGTGGATGACAGCACCGGCGCTCCGCAGTAATCGAAGATGCCCTGGTCGATCTGGGTCTTCATCGCCTCGCCATAGCCACGCCGGTCGATCATCTGCTGGCCGGCGCCGCCCAGTCCGACCAGATGCACCTGCAGCCGCTGCAGCTTCTTTTCCACCTTGCCATCGGCACCTTCGTCATAGGCCCAGCCCTGGGTGAACACGCGATCGATCCAGCCCTTCAGCAGCGCCGGGAACGACCACCAGTAGAGCGGATAGACCAGCACGAGCGTGTCGGCCGCATCCAGCCGTGCGTGCTCGGCAGCCACATCGGCCGGCAGCGCTGTGGTCCTGCGGAAGAACGCGTGGTCCTGCGCGTTGAAGCGTGGATCGAAACCTTCCGCCATCAGATCCACGGTGGTGACCGTGTTGCCGGCGTCGGCGTTGACGATGGCCTCGCCGATCCGCGCCGCTACGGCGTGGGTGAGCGAGGAAGGTTCGGGGTGCGCGACAACGATATGGGTGTGCATGACAGCAGCTCTCGGATTCATTAGTTACCAATAGTAACTATCGGGCGGGCTAGCAACAGCATCACCGATAGGACGCTGTCGCGCGGCTCATGTGAGGCCCCTGCATGCGTGGGAACCCATGCCCTCCATGCAGCGTTCACCGTACCTGCGCCGGACTGCAACGGGCGCCCACGTAAGGTCACCGCTCTCCCCAGCAAAGGTGTCGACGCATGGCCATCAAGACCGCAGAAGACCTGTTCATCCACGAACTGTCCGATATCTACAGCGCCGAGAAGCAGCTGACCAAGGCTCTGCCGCGGCTGGCCCGCGCAGCAGAAAATCCCGAACTGGCCACCGCCTTCGAGACCCACCTGGAAGAAACCCAGGGCCAGATCGAACGCATCGACCGGGTTGTCGAGCTGCTGGGCATCCGCCTCAAGCGGATCAAGTGCGCGGCAATGGAAGGCCTGGTAGAGGAAGGAAAGGAAGTGATCGATACCATCGACGAAGGGCCGGTGCGCGACGCCGCCTTGATCGGTGGTGCACAGAAGGTCGAGCACTACGAGATCGCTTCCTACGGCACCATCGCAGCCCTGGCCAAGCAGCTGGGCTACAAAGAGGCGCTGCCGCTGCTGCTGGAAACGTTGGAAGAAGAAAAGGCCACTGACGAGAAACTGACGTTGCTGGCCAAGAGCGGCGGTAACGCGCGGGCTGCTCAGGCCGCCTGATTCCATGGCAGACGCATAGCCGATGCCGCCAGGGAGGGCGGCCACGGCCAGCAGAAGAACACGCAGATCACAGTTGCGCCTTCGCGCCGAAAGCACACCAGGCAGCCATGGCCTTGATGCTGGAAAGCAGAAACTTTACGCACCACCGCAGCATTCGCACGACAACACACCATGCAAAGCAGCAATGAACGACCCACGCCGCTACCGCGCCTGCTCCTTGTGGAAGACCAGCTCGATCTGGCTGATCTGATGGAACAGGCCCTGACCGACGAAGGCAATGAGATCGCCCACGCCAACAGTGTCTTCGAGGCATTGGGCATGCTCGACAGTGGCCACTTCGATGGCGCCGTTCTGGACGTGGAACTTCGCGACGGCGTGGTGTTTCCCGTTGCCGATCGGCTGCTCGAGCTCGGCATTCCTTACCTTTTCGCTTCGGCGGTATATGACCAGCTGGTGCCGGTCAGGCATCGGCGTGCGCCGTTCCTGGCCAAGCCGTTCCATGTGCAGGGACTGCAGCGCGCGGTACGCGAAGCGCTCGGCAGGATGCCCCCCTCGCCGGCACCGCCCCACTAGCCCGCACGCGCTTACGGCTTGAACAAGCCGTTGAGCTCGGCACCTGACGGGGTGCCCGGCAGCGCGTCGAATGAACCGGTGGCAAGCATCTGCTCCGATGCTCTGAGGAAGCCTGCCCACGCACTGCGGGCCAGCGCTCCGCCGGCGCTGACCCGGCGCACGCCCAGACTGGCCGCCTGCTGCAGCGTCATCTGCCCGGGCGAAGCGATCAGCAGGTTGACCGGCTTGCCACCGGCGGCTTCCACCACGGCGCGGATCTGCTCTGCGCTGCGGATGCCAGGCGCATACAGGCAATCCGCCCCCGCCTGCGCATAGGCACGGATGCGGGCCAACGTATCGTCCAGATCGGGGCGCCCGACAAAGAAGTTTTCCGCGCGCCCCACCAGCATCACGTCGTGCCCGCTTTCGTCGATGGCACGGCGCGCTGCGCTGAGGCGGGCCACGCTGTCTTCGATGCTGCGCAGCGGATGTTCCGCATCGCCGGTGGAATCCTCGATCGACAGGCCGGCCACGCCGGTGTCGATCGCCATCGACACACTCTCGTGCACCGCCTCCGGGCTGCTGCCGAAACCATCTTCGAAGTCGGCGTTCAACGGCAGATCGGTCGCCGCCACCATCGTCCGCAGATGGGCGAGGATTTCATTGCGACCCATCGCCCCGTCAGGCTGCCCGTGGGCCCAGGCATGGCCGGAGCTGGTGGTGGCCAGTGCCTGCGCACCCAGCCGCGCCAGCGCTACGGCACTGCCAACATCCCATGGGTTGGGCAGCAGGAAGCAACCGGATGCATGAAGTGCCCTGAAGGCAGCCCGGCGGTTCTGGATCGCGTCGACACTCATCACGGACTCCTGGTTCATACGCCTTCCCAAGCTGCCAACAGGGCAACGGTCACTTGGCAGCGCGCTTCACGGCGCCGCCGCCCGGTGCCGCTGTCGTCTGCAACGGCAGCCCCTGCAACACCGCCTTGTCCAGCTTCGCCGCCACGCCAACACTGCGCCCGGCCAGGTTGGCCACCTGGTACTGCACCGCCACGCCCAGCACCTGGGTCGCCTCGGACAACGTCAATCCATAGGCCTGGCGCAGCCACTGCAGCATGCCCGAGGTGGCGATGCGCAGCGCATCGTCGCTGGAGCCGCCCTGGCCCAGGGTCATGACCTGCGTTGCCGATTCCACCCGCGGCGTTGCGATCGCATGCTGCTTCAGCAGCTCGACCTTCACCTCCACATCGAGCGACGTCTCCAGCGCCCACTGCGTGGTTTCGCCGTCGCCCTGGAGCGCGTGGCCGTCACCCAGATACATCAGCGCGCCAGGCTGCTGCACGGGCAGGTAGACCGTATTGCCTTCGACCACGGCGTTGAAATCCATGTTGCCGCCGAAGTCGGCGGTATCGCCGGTGGAGAAGGGTGGATAGCCGAAGCCCGGCGCCAGCGCCAGGCCGCCGAGCATCGGCTTCACCGGCACTTCGAAATGCCTCAGGCCACCACTTGCGCCCTGCGGACGGGCGACGCCCCTGCTGCGGTCCAGTTGCCAGCGCACGGGCTTGCCCAGCCCGCTGGCTTCGGCGGCCACCCGCGGTGTCTTCAAGCGTCCCACCAAGCCATCCAGGCTGTCGGCATGGTCGCGGTTGAGCTTCAGCGAGGTCAGCGTGATCGCCAGCGTATCGCCCGGTTCGGCACCGACCACGAAGAACGGCCCCACCTGCGGATTGCCGAACAGCGCACGGGTAACGCCGTTCTCGTCCACGCCGCCAGAGTCCAGCGTGCGGGTCTGCACCGAGTCTCCCGGCCAGATCACCAGCACCGGCGCGCGGTCGGCGCTGAAGGTATTGGAATAGTCGGTAGGCGTGAACACATGGCGCTGCGGTGCGGTCGAGGCCCGCGCCGGTACCTTCCACGCGCTGAAGGCGTGGACGGCACGCACTTCGCGGTTGTTGGTGTCCGGCTGATCGCTCTGTCCCTGCATCCGCGCGCCGTCAATGCGCCCATCGAACTGGTAGCGCTGGCCCTGGCTGTCCGTTGCGGTAAACACCATCTGTCCGGCGCTCAGGGTGCCGGTGACCGGATCGGCATCCAGCCGACCGGCGATACGCCCGCCCTGCACGTCCAGATGCAGGGTCTGGTAGTTCCTGTTGCCCCACAGGTCGGTGGCAACGATCCATTGTTCGGCAGCCAGCGCATTCAAAGGCAGCATTGCCAGCAGAAGTGCGGGCAATCGCAGGGAGATAGGCAAGGCGGGCATCCATGAACGCCGACATGGCGGGTAAGCGCAGTGTAGGAATGCCATGGCAACCTCCGCAGTGTCGAACGTAATGCGGCCCGGCGGCGGCGGCCCTGCATGGGGGATGGTCGGCACGCGCAATTTCCTCTATCTATAGGATGCCTCCCGCGCCCGTCCGCCACGCAACCACGCGGACGAGGGCATTTTTCAAACAATTGTTTTAAACACCACTAATTTCGCCGAACTGGACAGCATCCTCAGCTTCCGCCAGACTGCCGCCCTTTCCCGTCAATCGGATCCCATGGCGAAGCTGCTGGTCCTGCATGGCCCCAACCTCAACCTGCTCGGCACCCGCGAGCCGGAGGTCTACGGCCACACCACGCTGGCGGACATCGACCAGGCGCTGGTCGCCCAGGCCGCTGCCGCAGGTCATGCGCTGGAGAGCCTGCAGTCCAACGCCGAGCACGTGCTGGTGGATCGTGTGCAGGCCGCGCGCAACGACGGAACCGCCTTCATCCTGATCAACCCGGCCGCCTTCACGCATACCTCGGTTGCCCTGCGCGATGCGCTGGCGGCGGTGGCGGTGCCGTTCATCGAGATTCACCTGTCCAACCCGCATACCCGCGAGCCCTTCCGCCAGCACAGCTATTTCAGCGACAAGGCGGTTGGCGTGGTGTGTGGCTTCGGTGCCGACAGCTACCGCTATGCGATGGACGCGGCATTGGCACGCGTGCAGGCTGCCGCCGCGTCATGAGCCTGTCGCGCGTCCTCGCCAGCGTTGTGCTGTGGGCCGGCCTGTGCGGCGCTGCCGCCGCGTCCGACCGTGAGGCCGAAGGCATCGACTGCGCGCACCCGACCACCACGATGGAGAGCGACCTGTGCGCCTCGGACGTGGCAGCGGCCGCCGACGTCGAACTCAATGCCGTCTACGCCCAGGCGCGCAGGCAGCTGCGCACGCCGGCCAACGGTGGCAGCTGCAGCTACTGCGGCAACGCCGAACAGGAACTGGTGCTGGCCCAGCGCGCATGGATGCAGCTGCGCGACCACGACTGCCAAGCGGTGTACGCCCTCAATTCCGACGGCACCGCGCGCAATGGCGCACAGATGCGCTGCCTGATCACCCTCGCGCGCGACCGCACCCGGCAGCTGCGCGACTTCTACGAACTGCTTTGACCCGAGCGCAACGCGCTTCCCACCACACTGACATCAAAGAGCAAAGAGGCCACCATGGATCTCCGCAAAATCAAGAAGCTGATCGACCTGCTGGAAGAGTCGAACCTGGCTGAAATCGAAATCAAGGAAGGCGAAGAGTCGGTGCGCCTGTCGCGCGCTCCGGTGTCCGGCTACGGCATGATGCAGGCCCCGCCGCAGATGATGATGGCCGCCCCGGTCGCCGCCCAGCCGGCCACCCCGGCAATGCCGATGCAGTCGCCGACCGAAGCCTCCACCGGCGGCACCGCCAAGCCGGGCAACGCGCTGCCGGAAGGCCACGTGCTGCGCTCGCCGATGGTCGGCACCTTCTACGCCTCGTCCTCACCGGACAAGCCGGCGTTCGTCAGCATCGGCCAGCAGGTCAAGGCCGGCGAGACCCTGGCCATCATCGAAGCGATGAAGATGTTCAACCCGATCGAAGCCGATGCGTCGGGCACCATCGTCGCCATCCTCGGCGAGAACGGCCAGCCGGTGGAATTCGACCAGCCGCTGTTCGTGATCGGCTAAGGGGCGGCTGCCATGCTCGACAAAGTCGTCATCGCCAACCGAGGGGAAATCGCGCTGCGCATCCTGCGCGCGTGCAATACCCTGGGCATCCGCACGGTGGCCGTGCACTCCACGGTCGACCGCAACCTCAAGCACGTGGCCATGGCCGATGAATCGGTCTGCATCGGTCCGGCGTCGTCGGCGGAAAGCTACCTCAACATCCCGGCGTTGATCGCTGCGGCCGAGGTCACCGACGCCCAGGCCATCCACCCGGGGTATGGCTTCCTGTCCGAGAACGCCAACTTCGCCGAGCGCGTGGAAGAGTCCGGCTTCATCTTCATCGGCCCGAAGGCAGACACCATCCGCCTGATGGGCGACAAGGTCGAAGCGATCCGCGCCATGAAGTCCGCCGGTGTGCCGTGCGTACCCGGCTCGGGCGGCCCGCTGGGCGAGGACATCGTCGCCAACACCAAGATCGCCCGTGAGATCGGCTACCCGGTCATCATCAAGGCGGCCGGCGGCGGCGGTGGCCGCGGCATGCGCGTGGTGCACGCCGAAGCCTCGCTGAAGACCTCCATCGAAACCACCAAGAGCGAGGCCAAGGCCGCGTTCGGCAATGGCGAGGTCTACATGGAGAAGTTCCTGGAGAATCCGCGCCACGTGGAGATCCAGGTGCTGGCCGACGGCCAGGGCAATGCCATCCACCTCGGCGAGCGCGACTGCTCGATGCAGCGTCGCCACCAGAAGGTGGTCGAGGAAGCACCGGCACCGGGCATCACCACCGAGCAGCGCGAGCAGATCGGCAAGGTGTGCGTGGAAGCCTGCATCCGTATCGGTTACCGCGGCGCCGGCACCTTCGAGTTCCTGTACGAAGACGGCCGTTTCTACTTCATCGAGATGAACACCCGCATCCAGGTGGAGCATCCGGTCACCGAGATGGTCACCGGCATCGACCTGGTCGCCGAACAGCTGAAGATCGCTGCCGGCCAGAAGCTGTCGATCAAGCAGAGCGACGTGGTGCTGACCGGCCATGCGATCGAGTGCCGCATCAACGCCGAAGACGCCGAGACCTTCGTGCCGAGCCCGGGCACCATCACCGGCTTCCACGCACCGGGTGGCCCCGGCGTGCGCGTCGATACCCACATCTACAGTGGCTACCGCGTGCCGTCGAACTACGACTCGATGATCGGCAAGCTGATCGTGCACGGCCCGGACCGCGAGACCGCCATCGCCCGCATGCGGGTGGCGCTGAGCGAGATGGTGGTCGATGGCATCAAGACCAACATCGCCCTGCAGCAGCGCATCATGCGTGACAAGGGCTTCCAGGCCGGTGGCCAGAACATCCACTATCTGGAAAAGCGCCTTGCCGAGCGCAAGAGCAAGCCGATCGCGTTGACCTGATCGGCTGCGGTTGTTGCTGCACACGAAAAGGGCGGGGATTTCCCTGCCCTTTTCTGTTTACCGTCCGGTAGCGCGCCGGGCCATGCCCGGCGCTACCTTCAACGCTTGTCGGCAACTTCCGCAGGAATCTGCGAGTTCGCCAAAGGACGCACGCCGTTCGGCGAGGTCGGATCGACGATCACCATGGTCTCGCTGGAGCCATCCGGCCACACCACCTGGAAGGTGCTGCCAGCCGGCAACGACGAGAACGGCACGCCACTCTGCGCGCGGTAAACGGCGGCAACCTGGCTGGCGCCTGCACGGCGCACGTCTTCCTGTGTCTTCACCGAGGTCAGTTCCACCTTCGACAGACGCCGGTAGCGGTCCTCGTAGGTGTCGATCATCAGCAGGCCTACCGCACCGGCCGAATACGCCACAAACAACACCACCCAGAACCAGAACTTGGCCCCATGCAGGAATCGACGGTAATTCATCGTCCGTCCCTCGTTCCAATCAATCGCTTGATCCATTCCTTCATTTTCCCCGCACCTTGCCGCGAAACCGCGGCGTCATACACAAAATCACGGAAGTCCTGCGTTCCATCCGGCGAACAGATCCCTCCATTCGCACAAAAGCTGTTGACCAGCACGCTGTCGGCTCCACAGGGAAGACCGAGTTCGCAGGCCGCAACCCGCCATGCCAGTTCACTGAGCTGTTCTCCGGCGACCATGCCGACGAGCGCCTTGTCGCCAGCCGCGCGCAACCCCATGCCCGGCGCGATCGCCATATAGGCTTCCGGATCGCGCGAGGTACGCACGCGCTCGACCAGGTCACGACGGTACTGCTCGTTGTCGTGCAGCGGCTCACCTTCGGCAAACAGCGCCGCTTCGGCAGCGAGGTTGCCCTGCTGGGCCGCACGACGCCGCTCGCCGAGCACCAGCGCCGGCCCCAGCTTGTCGCCGGGCACGAAGCCACCGCAGCGCTGCGCAACCCGCTCGCGCGCCTCCACCATCTCCGGTGCAGCACTCAGGCCAAGGCCGGACAGCACGTTGTTGTCCAGGCGGTAGCCACCCGGATCAACGGCGTACTGCGCGCAGTAGTCATAGACCCGGCTGAGCATCCAGCGCGCCTCGTGGTTGCCCTGGTCGGCCTGCACGCGCAGGCGCTGCGCGTAGGCGTACAGATCGGTGGCACCTTCGATGTCGGCGCGGATATCCAGCGGCAGGCCCGAAGGCAGCGCGGTGCCACGTTCAAAAGCGGCGAGGCGGCGTGCCAGGGCTTCCGGCATCACCGGTGCCAGCGTCCCCTGCGCATCGCTGGCCTGGGCAGCCAGCGGCACATCGACGCGCGCGACCATGTCCCGGCTGTGGCCATTGGCCCGATAACCGGCCACGCCCAGCACGGCCACGGCCGGCAGGACGAGCAACCAGGTTTTCAGGGTCGGGGCGAAAGCCATCGGCAACGGTCGGTGGTACGGCACACAGGAAAGCGCCGAGTTTAGCAAGGCCCGTGAGGCCTGTCTGAATCGGCTTCGTTCATCTCAAGGCATACGGAGACGCCCTGATGGTCTAGCATGGCCCCCTTTCCCGCGATTGCCCTCACCGCCATGCCGTTTCTGGAACTGACCCTGCGTTGCACCGAAGCCACCCAGCCCCGCTATGAGAATGCGCTGGAGGACGTCGGCGCGCTGGCGGTGACCCTGCTTGATGCCGAAGCCGACACCAGCAACGAGCAGGCCATCCTGGAACCCGGCGTGGGTGAGACTCCGCTGTGGGACACCCTGGTGCTCAGCGCGCTGTTCCCGGCCGACAGCAACGCCCTGCTGCTGCTGGCCGCGCTGGAAGCGTTCGACCCGGAGCTGGACTGGAGCAGCGGCAGCTTCCGCGCCGTGGAAGACCAGGACTGGGAGCGCGCGTGGCTGGACCAGTTCCAGCCGATGGACTTCGGCAGCCGCACCTGGATCGTGCCGTGGAACCATGAGCTGCCGGAGGCCGCGCAGGCCGCCGATGCCGCCATCGTGCGCCTCGACCCGGGCCTGGCCTTCGGCTCTGGCACCCACCCGACCACCGCGCTGTGCCTGCGCTGGCTGGACCAGTTGGCCGTCGATGGCCAGCTGCAGGGTCAGCGCGTGCTCGACTTCGGCTGTGGCTCGGGCATTCTCGCCCTGGCCGCACTGAAGCTCGGTGCCGCCCAGGCCATCGGCGTGGACAACGACCCGCAGGCGCTGATCGCCACCGCCGACAATGCCGAACGCAACGGCGAACAGGCCCGCATGCAGGTGTACCTGCCGCAGGACGAACCGGTTGCCACTTATCCGATCGTGGTCGCCAACATCCTGGCCTCCGCGTTGGAAGCACTGGCCGAACTGCTGGCCGCCCGTGTCGCCACCGGTGGTCGCATTGCCCTGTCGGGCATCCTGCATGGCCAGGAAGACGAACTGCTGCAGCGCTATGCGGCGTGGTTCGACGACCTGCAGGCCACCCAGGATGGCGACTGGATGCGTATCACCGGCGTACGCCGCGCCTGATCGTGGTTGAATGACCGCTGGATCCGAGCCCGCGCCCTGAGCATGTCCGAGCCGAACCCACCGCGCCGTCCCCTGGCCACGTTCCTGCGCACCGCGCAGGAACGCGATGCCACGCCTGAAGCCACCGGACCGCGCGAACCGGTGGCGATCGATGCAGCGCCGGTGATCGACGACATCGACCCGGCAACGGACATCGTGGCGGCAACAGAAGCAGCATCGCTGGTTGCCGATGATCCAATCATCGAACCGGCCTTCACTGCCACACCCGGCATCGTTGCCACCGTCGCCGATGCGCCCAGCTTCCTCGGCGTGCGCCCGCGGGCGCAGCCAACCCCTCGCTGGCATTGGCTGCTGGTGGCCGCGTTGGCGCTGCTGCTGTTGCTGCAGAGCGTACTTGCCGATCGTGCACGACTGGCGGCCGATGCCGGCACCCGGCCGTGGATCGGCGCGCTGTGCAACGTGCTGCGCTGCACGCTGCCCGCCTGGCGCGAGCCCACTGCATTCACCATGACCAGCCGTGAAATCCGCCCGTTGCCGGCCCAGGCCGGCGTGCTGCAGATCCAGGCCAGCATCCGCAACGACGCGCGCTGGCCGCAGGCATGGCCGGATCTGCGCTTGTCGCTGTCCGATGCCGATGGTCGCGTGATCGGCACCGGCGTGTTCACACCGGCGCAGTATCTCGGGGAAAACCCCGGGGCGGCCCCACTTGAACCGGGTCAAAGCGCGCGCATCGCCTTCCGCGTGCAGGAGCCTGCCGCATCCACGGTCGCATTCACCTTCGAGTTCCTTTGACCTTGGTCGGACCGTCCGGCCGTGGCAGGTCGGGCACGCTCGCGCTAGACTGACCGCCATCACCTCATCCGGTCCGGCGCCCCGCGTGCATGGACCAACCAGATCGGGAACCCCCTTGAACGCTGTCCTTTCTCGTCCTGACAACAGTCGTGGCGCTGCCCGGCCACCGCTGCGCGAACACGTGGCCCAGTCCGTGCGCCGTTACCTGCGCGACCTCGATGGCTGCGATGCGGACGATGTCTACGAGATCGTGCTGCGCGAGATGGAGATTCCACTGTTCGTGGAAGTGCTCAACCACTGCGAAGGCAACCAGAGCCGCGCGGCCGCGATGCTGGGCATCCACCGCGCCACCCTGCGCAAGAAGCTGAAGGAATACGGCATCAGCGCGTAAGCGCAGCACGCCGGGCATGGCCCGGCGCTACCGATTCCGGGTCCGCCTGGTTCCAGTAGATCCACGCCATGCGTGGATGGCCCTCCGGCGGAATCAGCCGCCGCCGCCCGCCTTCCAGTAGTAACGCACCACGTGGAAGAACACCGGCGCGGCGAAGCACACTGAATCCAGCCGATCGAGCATGCCGCCATGGCCCTCGATCATGTTGCCCCAGTCCTTGATGCCGCGGTCGCGCTTGATCGCCGACATCACCAGGCCGCCCCAGAACCCCATCAGGTTGATCAGCAGCGACAGGCCGAACGCCTGCAGCGGCGTGAACGGGGTGATCCACCAGAGCGCGGCACCCAGCGCGCTGGCACAGAGCACGCCGCCGACGAAGCCCTCCACCGTCTTCGACGGCGACAGCTTCGGCGCGATCAGGTGCTTGCCCAGCAGCTTGCCCCAGATGTACTGCAGCACGTCCGACGACTGCACCACGATCACCAGGAAGGCGAACAGCAGCACGTTGCGCGCCGGATCGTAGCCGGGCACGCGCAGGTTCAGCAGCAGCGGCACGTGCGAGATGCAGAACACGCAGATCATCAAACCCCACTGCACCTTCGACGTGCGCTCGAGGTAGTGGGTGGTATCACCGCCGATGGTAGCCAGGATCGGCAGGAACAGGAACGCATATACCGGAATCAACAGCGTGTACATGCCGTACCAGTCGATCCACACCAGGTAGTACTGCCACGGCAGCACGATGTAGAACGCGGCCAGCAACGCGTAGTAATCGCCTGATCGTGTCGGCGCCAGGGTGATGAATTCGCGCAGTGCGAACAGCGAGATGATCGCGAACAGCACGATCACGCCGGCGCGTCCGAAGAACAGCGCCAGCCCCACCACGATGGCCATTACCCACCACGCGCGGATACGCGAGACCAGGTTGGCGATCACTGCGCTGGGCTTGCCGCGCTGGCGCCAGCGCAGGGTTTCTGACACCAGCGTGGCCAGCACCAGCACCGCACCCACACCGGCGAACAGCAGGCCGGTCTGCTGACCCACACTGCGTGCGGCCAGATCACCGGACATATCGATCATGAAGCTCATGCGCGGCCTCCGTTCGGGGCCAGGGCCAGCAGCGCCTGCCGGCTGCGCGCCAGGAACGCGGCCTTGTCCTCATCGGCCTGCAGCCGCAGCGGCGTACCGAAGGTCGCCGTGCACAGCAGCGGCAGCGGCAGGAAACGCCCCTTCGGCATCACCCGCTTGAGGTTGTCGATCCACACCGGCACGAACTCGAGTTCCGGGCGCTGCCGGGCCAGGTGGTAGATGCCGCTCTTGAACGGCAGCAGCGGCTCATCGCCGATGTTGCGCGTGCCCTCCGGAAACAGGATCAGCGAACAGCCCTCATCCACCGCATCACGCAGCACCTGCAGAGGATCCTGATGGCGGTTGCCCGCCTCACGTTCCACCAGCACGCCATTGAACACCGCGTCGATCAGATAGCGACGCAGACCATCGCGCTGCCAGTACTCGGCGGCGGCGACCGGGCGCACCTGACGCCGCAGTGCCGGCGGCATCGACGACCAGATCAGCACGAAATCACCATGGCTGGCATGGTTGCCGTAGTAGACGCGGTGCTCGCTGGACGGCGCGCAGCCGACCCACAGCGCGCGTGCGCCGGTCACTACATGGATGGCCGCACTGCAGGCGCGGGCGATCAGTTCAGCGAACATCGGCACCTCCCATCAGGTCAGCGGCCACAGCACGGCCAGCAGCAGGGCAGCGAACTGCAGCAGCGTGGCGGCGTACTGGCGCATCAGCAGGCGACGCATGCCGGTCCAGCGCGTATCCCAGCCACGCGTCGGCGCCTGTGCGTCCAGCCTGCGCAGGCCGGCCGTATGCAGTGCCTGGTCCACCCGTTGTGCCGCGTCTTCGCCATGCAGGCCTTCCTGCTGCAACAGGCGCAGCAGGCTGGCATCCAACTGCACCCGCACCGCGTAATACGCCTGCACAGCGCCTGCAACCAGGCTCAGCAGCAGCAACCCAGCGGCGAACATCGCCAGCCCCGGCTCGATACCCAGCAGCAACAGGGCCACCAGCAGCAGTCCCAGCGACAACGCGGCAGGCAAACGTCCCTGTCGCAGCAGCAGATGCATCATCGGCAGATCGGGCACAGCGCTCATGCAGCGGTCTCCTGCGCGGCAGCAGCCGCGATTGCCTGTAGATGAACGTCGTGCAGCACGATCCTCGGCCGCGCGCTGCGTACGATCGCCACCGCTTCGGCCACATCGCGCGCACGGCCGCTGCGCAGCAACCAGGTCGCCACGCTGGCCGCGCTGCGCGAATAGCCCAGCGCACAGCAGACCAGTACGGGGCCATGGCCGCGCAGGCGTTCGATGGCGTCCGCCGCGGCACGCAGCTGCGCCGCCGATGGCACCACCAGGTCCAGCATCGGCACGCTGGCATACGCTGCCCCTGGCGCACGACAGGAAAGCTCGGCACAGGTGTCGACCACCCCTACCAGCGGCGCCGGCAGTGCGGCAGCCGGCAGACGACCCAGCCAGACCGCATCGATGACCGGCACGGGCTGCGGCGCGCGGCGCGTCCACAACCGCGAGTTGATCCACGCCGCACCCAGGTACGGTGCCAGCAGCCAGCGCGCGGCCATCGTCAACCGGCCATCGGCGCGCTTCTGGAACACCGCCGTGCCCAGCCCCGCATAGGCCATCGACACCAGCAGCAACGACACCATCGGCCACAGCAGCCACAACGCGGTGCCACGCAGCATCACCACCGGCACCAGCAGCAGGCCGGCAGCGAGCGCATACAACGCCGCCAGCCGCCAACGTTTCGGGTCACCCGTGGCCTGCCATGCACGCAGCGGCGGCGTGCCCTGCTCCGGCCACAGCCACACGCACAGCCAGCCGGCCAGCAGCCCGGTGGGAATGTCGATGAAGTGGTGCTGGAACGTGGTCAGCACCGAAATGCCGATCAGCAGCGCCCATACGTGCAGCAGCAGCCGCCAGGCCCCGTGCAGGTATTGCGCGAACTTCACCCACAGCACGATCAGCAGCACGATGTGCAGCGACGGCGCCTGGTTGAAGGGCTTGTCGAAGCCCAGCAGCACATCGAACAACCAGCCGAACACACCGCCGATTTCCGGCCGTTCGAAGCTGAAGCGCAATGGCCACAGCAGGAAGCACGTCACTGCGATCACCTGCGCGCTGAGCAGGCGCAACGCGTGCCGGTCCAGCTCCAGCCGACGCCGGCACAGGAAGAATGAAATCGCATAGAACAGGTCGATCGACCAGTACGGCACGATCGTCCACGGTACGAACGGAATCTGCGTCTCCCAGGCGAACGCCATCACCGGCAATTCGGCGTGGCGGCCCGCCATCCAGTTGGCAAAGCCATAACTGGCGAAGAAGAACGGACCCAGCAGGACCAGCCATAGCAGGGCGCGCCGCCACGGACGCGCCTCGCTGGGTGATGCGGTTGCCACCAGCGTCGCCATCACGCGATCCGGCGTGCCAGCGATACGCTGAAGATGCCGAAGTCATCGATGCGCTGGGCCACCTTCTGGAAGCCGGCCAGGCGCACCAGTTCGTCCATCTCCTGCTGGGTACGGCGGCGCATCACCCACGCCGCGCCACCACGGTGGCTGGTCAATGCACGCGCGATGAACTCCAGCTGCGGATGCCACGGCTGCCCGGTATAGGCCAGGTAACCGCCCACCGGCACCGTCGCGGCAATGCCCTGCAGCGAACGCAGCACCGCATCGTTGTCCGGGAACAGTTCGTACAGGCCGGACACCACCGCCAGCGTCGGCGCCGGGTCCACTGCCGCCAGCTGCGCCGGATCGAACGCATCGCCCTGTTCGAAGCGAGCGATGTCGGCCGCGCCAAGGCGCTCGATCAAGGCCTTGCCCTGGGTCACGTTCAGATCGCTGAAATCGCGCAGCACGATGCGGTCGGCACGCTGCTCGCCCTGGCCGAGTGCTTCCAGCACGTAACGGCCATGGCCGGCAGCCACGTCCAGCACGCGCACCGGCGCGCCCTGCCCGCGCAGTCGCTGGGCGGCATCGCGCAGCAGTTCCTGCAGATGCTTGCCGCGCACGCGGATGCCGCGCCAACCGATCGCATCCAGATAATTGCGGTCGACCATCCGGCCCAGCGGGCCCTTGCCCCGCGCTTCATCACGGTAGATGTAGTCCAGCGTGCTGCCCGAGTCGAAACCGGTCTGCAGGCCCAGCGCGATGCCTTCGGACAGCGTGCCACCGAAGCGCAGGCCACCGCGCACCACGCGCCAGCGCAGGTCGGCCAGGCTGTTGCGCTCCGGCGGCCACGACAGGATCTCCGATTCTTCGAAGGTCGGGCCGTGCCGATGCGCATCGCGCCGCGACAGTTCCTGCAGCGGTTCGGCAAAGCGCGCCTGGATGAAGCTGCGGACGCGAGCCAGCGCCGGTGCACGGTCGCGCTCGCCCAGGGTGTCGTGGAAGAAGCCCGGCAGGTGCACGCGCTCCTTGATCGGGCTGGACAGGCGTTCGTAGAAGCGGTCCTGTGGGCCGCGATGCACCACGAAGTCCGAACCGGACACCAGCAACTGCACCGGCACGCTGATCGCCTGCGCGTCGGCCACGATGCGGTCGGCGGCTTCGTACAGGCCCAGCAGTACGCGCACCGAGATCGGCCGGGTGATCAGCGGATCGGTGCGGTAGCTTTCCACCCGTGCCGGGTCGTGGGTCAGCCACTGCGGCTTGACGTAGCTGTTGACGAAGAAGTTGCCGCGCAGCTTCTGCATCAGCGCCAGCCCAGCGCGTGCGAACGGCACGTACAGCTTCACCTTGAAGGCGGGTGAGGCCATCACCAGCGCGCGCAACCGCGGCGCGTAATCGTGCACCCAGGTGGCGGCGACCACTGCGCCCACGCTTTGTGCGATGACCACGACGTCCTCCACCGCGATGCCATGCTCGGCACCGATATGGGCGATGAAACTGTCCAGGTCGCGTACCAGCGCCGGGAAGCCCGGTGCGTCGCCGCGCGTGCCGGGCGAGCGGCCGTTGCCGCGCGCATCCCATGCAAAGAAAGCGGTGTCGGGCAGGTCCAGTTCGTCGACCAGATGGGTGACCCGGCCAGAGTGTTCATGGCCGCGATGCAGCAGCACGATGGCCTTGGCCGACGTGCTTGCCGTAGTGCTCGGCCAGTACCGGTAGAACAGCGGTACCTGGTCGAAGCTGTGGAATTCCCGTTCCTGCGCCTGACGCATGCAATCTCCGTATTGATAGGGCGTGTAGTCTTGTTGTGATTACCGCTGCGGTGTCGCTGCGGCTTCCTTCAATCCCTGGCGTACGCGGTTGACCATCGTCACCCCGCACAACACTGCCATCGCAGCGGCCACGCCACTGACCGTCATCGCACCGCCCCAGCCAAACGCCAGCAGCAGGCCCAGCACGCCAATCACGAACGCGCGGTCGCTCTTGCCCATCGGGCCGTCATAGCGGCGGCTCGCTCCGACCATCAAACCCAGTACGCCGGCGTACTCGCTCAGCGCGGCGGCCCAGGCCAGCAGCCACAGTGCCTCCGCACGCACGCCCGGTACGCTGAGCAGGCTCAGGTACAGCGCCGCGTCGGCGATCACATCGCACAACTCATTCAGATAGGCGCCCAGCCGCGATTGCTGGCCGAACTCGCGGGCCAGCATGCCGTCGACGGCGTTGAGGGCCATGCGCAGCAGCATCCACAGCGGCAGCGCCAGATACAGCAGCGGCTGGGCGGGGGCGCAGTACCACACGGCGGCAGCCACCAGCAGCGAGACCACGGCCGCAGCCACGGTCACCGCGTTGGCGGTGACGCCCATGCGGTACAGGCCGTGTACGGCCGGACGCAGCAGGTCCTGGAAACGTCCTTTCAATGCATAGATCGACACGATCTGAACCCGCTAATCCTTGGCAGTGCGGGCACAGCCTACCCTATCGACAGCCGGTTCCGACAAGGTCTTCCGCGTCCAATCCGGCACGGCGGGCACGGCGGCAATCCCTGCCGGGCGTCGAATTTGCCCTGCGCGAGCCCCGCCACCGGCCCCCACCGCCTACAATATCGGCCCCGCTCCGCTGCCGATTGCCCTGTCCCCATGACTGCTGATCTGTTGCCCGTCCGTCGGGCCCTCCTCTCCGTTTCCGACAAGACCGGCCTGGTCGAGCTGGCCACCGCGCTGGCTGCACGCGGCGTGGAGCTGCTGTCCACCGGCGGTACCGCCAAGGCGATCCGCGATGCCGGCCTGGCCGTGAAGGACGTTGCCGAGGTCACCGGCTTCCCGGAAATGATGGATGGCCGGGTCAAGACCCTGCATCCGATGGTGCATGGCGGCCTGCTGGGCCGTTCCGGCCTGGACGACGCGGTGATGGCCGAGCACGGCATCGGCGCCATCGATCTGCTGGTGCTGAACCTGTATCCGTTCGAAGCGGTCACCGCCAAGGCCGACTGCACCCTGGCCGATGCGGTGGAGAACATCGACATCGGTGGCCCGGCGATGCTGCGCTCGGCGGCCAAAAACTTCGCCCGCGTGGCCGTGGCTACCGACCCGTCGCAGTACGCCGAACTGCTGGCCTCGCTCGACGCCAACGACGGCCAGCTGTCGGCCGGCACCCGTTTCGCGTTCTCGGTAGCCGCGTTCAACCGCGTCGCCCAGTACGACGCGGCGATCAGCAACTACCTGTCGGCGGTCACCGCCACCGACGCTGCCGTGCCGGCGCGTGCCGAGTACCCGGCGCAGATGAATTCCACCTTCGTGAAGGTGATGGACCTGCGCTACGGCGAGAACCCGCACCAGAGCGGCGCGTTCTACCGCGACCTGCATCCGGTGCCGGGCACGCTGGCCACCTTCCAGCAGCTGCAGGGCAAGGAGCTGAGCTACAACAATCTGGCCGATGCCGATGCGGCATGGGAATGCGTGCGTCAGTTCGATGCGCCGGCCTGCGTCATCGTCAAACATGCCAACCCGTGCGGCGTGGCCGTTGGTGCCGGCAATGGTGATGCCTACGAACTGGCCTACGCCACCGACCCGACCAGCGCCTTCGGCGGCATCATCGCCTTCAACAAGCCGCTCGATGCAGCTACCGCGCAGGTGATCCTGGATCGCCAGTTCGTTGAAGTGCTGATCGCCCCAGATTACGAACCGGCCGCGCTGGAATACGCGCAGAAGAAGGCCAACGTGCGCGTGCTGCGCATCCCGCACGGCGATGGCCTGAACAACTTCGACAACAAGCGTGTGGGCTCCGGCCTGCTGCTGCAGTCGTCGGACAACCGCGGCATGACCCGCGACGAACTGAAGGTGGTCAGCAAGCTGGCGCCGACCGACAAGCAGTTCACCGACCTGCTGTTCGCCTGGAAGGTCGCCAAGTTCGTGAAGTCCAACGCGATCGTCTATGCCAAGGACAACCGCACCATCGGTGTCGGTGCCGGCCAGATGAGCCGCGTGTACTCCGCGCGCATCGCCGGCATCAAGGCGGCCGATGCGAACCTGGTGGTGGAGGGCTCGGTGATGGCCTCCGATGCATTCTTCCCGTTCCGCGATGGCATCGACGCTGCAGCCGCGGCCGGCATCAAGGCGGTGATCCAGCCGGGCGGCTCGATGCGCGATGCCGAAGTCATCGCCGCCGCCGACGAGCACGGCCTGGCCATGGTGTTCACCGGCGTCCGCCACTTCCGCCACTGATTACTGGAGCGACACGGATGTCTGCAGTCTCTTTGAAACCGCTCGCCGTGCTCGCCTTCGTTGGCACGGCGCTGCTGGCCGGCTGCAAGCCGGCCGCCGAACCCACCGCTGGCCCGCAGGCAGAGCCTGCAAAGGCGGCCACCACCGAGCCCACTGCCCATATCAGCCGCACCGCGCGGCTGCAGGCGTTCCTGACCGAACGCTACGGCAAGGACGCCAAGCTGTCAGGTGAGTGGCGCGGCACCTGGACCCAGGACGGCGATGTGCGCGCGACCGACTGGCAGGTCTGTGCCGAGCAGCCGGTGGTGACCGGCGACAGCTGGCAGCAGCTGCTGGCAGTGTGCGGCGCGCTGGCCGATGGCGCGCACATCGACCCGGGAACCATCGACTTCTTCGTGCTGCATCCCAAGGGCGAAGGCTTCGAAGTGGCGAGCGAACTGACCGGCGAGCGCTTCGGCAGCGGCGGTCAGCCCGGCAGCGCCAGCATCATCCGCGCTGGCAGCGACTTTTACGGCTTCCGCGTCGAAGATGGCTGGTTCGGCCAGGGCTTCTCGCTGCTCTCGCAGTCACTGATCCTGCCGGGGCCGAAGGGATTGGTCGCCACCGGCAACGTGCGCAGCCACATCGACAACGACGCCCAGTACGAATGCGACACCGTCGACGCCAGTACCGACGCTGACACTGTCGAGGACTGCCGGACCCGCCGCTTCAGCATCGACTTCGCGCTGCGTTTCGACGACAGCGACCGCAGCGCGCGCGTCTGGCCGCTGTTGATCGAGGAAACCGGCAACACCTGCGGCGGCAAGCGGGTGCGGCAGGAGCACCGCTTCACCCTGGACCCGAAGTCCTGGACCTATTCCTTCCCCGAATCACTGCGACGCGAAGGCTGCGAGTGAGGCACATCGACCGGCCATGAACAGTCCCCTCGGCGAACTGATCCTCTACCGCACCGACGACGGCCGGACGGAAGTCCATCTGCGCGCTACGGAGGGGACGGTGTGGATGACCCAGGGCGAGATGGCCGCGCTGTTTGATACGACCAAGCAGAACATCAGTCTTCACATCCGGAACGTCCTGCAGGATGGCGAGCTGAAAGCCGAGGGAACCGTCAAGGATTACTTGACAGTTCAAACCGAGGGCAAGCGCACGATCAATCGTTCCGTTCAGCTGTATCGATTGGAGATGATTCTGGCGGTCGGATTCCGCGTCCGGTCACCTCGCGGGAGCCAGTTCCGTCGATGGGCCAGCGACACCCTGTCCGAGTATCTGGTCAAAGGCTTCGTACTGGATGACGAGCGGCTCAAGGATGCCGAGCGTGCGGACTATTTCAAGGAACTGCTGCACCGCATCCGCGATATCCGCAGTTCTGAAAAGCGCTTCTATCAAACCCTGCGCGAACTGTTCAAAGTCAGCAGCTCCGACTACGACGGTAGCGCAGCCACCGCCAAGACGTTCTTTGCCACCATCCAGAACAAGCTGGTCTACGCTGTCACCGGCCGCACAGCGGCACAGCTGATTGTGGAACGCGCTGATTCCAACGCACCGCACATGGGCCTGACCAACTGGACCGGCGACAAACCCCGCAAGTCCGATGCAGTCGTCTCCAAGAATTACCTGCTTCAGCAGGAGCTTGAACAGCTCAACCGCCTGGTCTCCATGTTCCTGGATTTTGCTGAAGATCGCGCCGAGCGACGCGTAGAAACCCATATGCTGGACTGGATCAGGCAGACCGATCGCTTCCTTGACTTCAACGAGCGCGCCATTCTCGATGGCCCCGGCCGCGTGTCCAACCAGCAGATGGAAGCCATCATCACGGAGCGCTACGCAGAATTCGACGCGGCACGACGTGCGTCTGCAAGGATCGCGTCCGAACGCGAAGCCGAGCTTGATCTTGCGAGTCTCAACGCCGAGGCAAAACGCTTGGCGTCCAGCAGAAAGCCCATCTGACTGATTTCTCCGATCACATCCACTTCTGTCCCCCAGGATCTCCACGCAATGAAAATCTTCGTCATCGGCTCTGGCGGCCGCGAACACGCCCTGGCATGGAAGCTGGCCCAGTCCTCCCGTGTCACTGAAGTGCTCGTAGCGCCCGGCAATGCCGGCACCGCCAACGAAGACAAGTGCCGCAACGTCGCGGTGAAGGTCACCGACATCGATGGCCTGCTCGCCCTGGCCCAGGCCGAAGGCGTGGCGCTGACCGTGGTCGGCCCGGAAGTGCCGCTGGTAGCCGGCGTGGTCGACCGCTTCCGCGCCGCCGGCCTGCGCATCTTCGGGCCGACGGCTGCCGCCGCGCAGCTGGAAGGCAGCAAGGCCTACGCCAAGGATTTCCTGGCACGCCACAACATCCCCACCGCGTTCTATTCCGTGCACACCGAGGTGGACGCGGCACTGGCCTACCTGCGCGAGAAGGGCGCGCCGATCGTGGTCAAGGCCGACGGCCTGGCCGCCGGCAAGGGCGTGATCGTGGCGATGACCCTGGCCGAAGCCGAAGACGCGGTGCGTGACATGCTTTCGGGCAACGCCTTCGGCGATGCCGGCGCGCGCGTGGTGATCGAGGAATTCCTCGACGGCGAGGAAGCCAGCTTCATTTCGATGGTCGACGGCGTGCACGCACTGCCGATGGCCACCTCGCAGGATCACAAGCGCGTCGGCGACGGCGACACCGGCCCGAACACCGGCGGCATGGGTGCGTACTCGCCGGCCCCGGTGGTCACGCCCGAGGTGCATGCACGTGTGATGCGCGAGGTGGTCAACCCGACCGTGCAGGGCATGATTGCCGACGGCATCCCATTCACCGGCTTCCTCTACGCGGGCCTGATGATCGATGCCAGCGGCGCGCCGAAGGTGATCGAGTTCAACGTGCGTTTCGGCGACCCGGAAACGCAGCCGGTGATGCTGCGCCTGCAGTCGGACCTGGTGGAGCTGCTGGAAGCGGCGATCGATGGCCGCCTGGAGCAGGTGGACGCGCAGTGGGATCCGCGCCCGTCACTGGGCGTGGTGCTGGCAGCCAAGCCATACCCGGAAGCGCCCATCACCGGTGAGGTGATCTCCGGCCTGGATGAGGTGCCGGCAACGGCCAAGGTGTTCCATGCAGGTACGACGCTGGATGCGCAGGGCCAGGTGCTCAGCGCCGGCGGCCGCGTGCTGTGCGTGGCTGCACTGGGTGACAGCGTGCGCGACGCGCAGGCGAACGCGTATGCAGGCGTGGCAAAGGTGAGCTGGGCCAATGAGTTCCACCGCAATGACATTGGTTGGCGCGCGATCGCACGCGAGGGGTGAGGTCCACGCGGCATCAGGACATCCACGCATGGCGTGGATCTACTGGATCTTGCCGCATCCACACATGGGGTGGATCTACGGTGCGATTCGTTCATGCAGGGTGTGGGCCCGTAGTAGATCCACGCCATGCGTGGATGAAGCCACCGCCGAAAGGAAAAGGCCCGGCATTGCCGGGCCTTTTCGTCAATCAAGCGCGTCACCACCTTACGCGGTAAACAGCGCCTTCATCTTCTTCAGCGCGTTCGCTTCAACCTGGCGGATACGCTCGGCGGACACGCCGTACTCGTCTGCCAGCTCCTGCAGCGTCACCTTGCTGTCCGCATCCAGCCAGCGGCGGCGGATGATGTCGCGCGAACGCGCATCCAGTTCCGCCAGGCCTTCACGCAGCAGCTGCATCTGGTTGTCTTCGCTGTCCTCGCGCTCGTAGGCCATCGACGGATCTTCGTCATTGGCCACCAGATACGCAGCCGGCGACGGCGGTGCATGGTCGTTGTCTTCGTCGGTCGGCGCATCGAAACCGATATCGCGGCCGGACAGGCGCGATTCCATTTCCAGCACTTCGCGCTCGGACACGTTCAGGTCCTTGGCCACCGCGGTGACTTCGGCGGCGTTCATCCAGCCCAGGCGCTTCTTCGACTTGCGCAGGTTGAAGAACAACTTGCGCTGCGCCTTGGTCGTGGCGACCTTGACGATGCGCCAGTTCTTCAGGATGAACTCGTGCATCTCGGCACGAATCCAATGCACGGCGAAGGACACCAGGCGCACGCCCATGTCGGGGTCGAAGCGCTTGACCGCCTTCATCAGGCCGATGTTGCCTTCCTGGATCAGGTCGCCCAGCGCAAGGCCGTAGCCGTTGTAGCCGCGGGCCACGTGCACCACGAAGCGCAGGTGCGAATGCACCAGCTCACGGGCAGCGTCCAGATCATTGCCGTCGCGGAAGCGACGGGCCAGGTCCTGTTCGTTATCCACCGACAGCACCGGGATCTGGTGCACGGCACCGATATAGGCGTCCAGCGAACCGAGCGCACTGGGAATCGGCAGATTGTTTGCCACAAGGGCAGTAGAGGTGTTCTGGCTCATAGGCACCCATCTTAGCAGTCGGGGAATTGGACTGCTAAAGGAGGAAAAAGTTCCAGCATTCCACTGATGAAACACTGGTCCCAAACAGAGCCCTACCGTAACGCGATTTGATGACAGTGGCGAGCGCGCTTTTCGGGATACACAATCCCTTGGAATTCAATCCCCTGGCCTGGAAAACACGGCCATTCCGGGTCAAAGGGAGCTGAACAGGCGGCGGTTTCGCCCTTCAATCACCGGGCGGCGTTGCCCGCCGTTCAGCCCGATGGCGCCAGCGACGCCCGCGGCGGCAGCGACCAGTCGATCGGGGCCTGCCCACGGCGCTGCAGGTACTCGTTGGCCATCGAGAAATGACGGCAGCCAAGGAAGCCACGGTGGGCCGACAGCGGCGAGGGATGCGGCGATTTCAGCACGCGGTGGCGACCGCCATCGATCACCTTGCCCTTCTGCTGCGCGTAGGCGCCCCAGAGCATGAACACCAGGCCCTCGCGCTCGCGGTTGAGCACATCCACCACGTGATCGGTGAAGCCTTCCCAGCCGCGCCCCTGGTGGGCACCGGCCTTGCCCTCTTCCACCGTCAGCACGGCGTTGAGCAGCAGCACGCCGCGCTGTGCCCAGGGAATCAGGCAGCCGTGGTCGGGGCGCGGGATGGCGAGGTCACCCTCGATCTCCTTGTAGATGTTCAACAGCGACGGCGGCACCGGCACACCCGGCTGCACCGAGAAACTCAGGCCATGGGCCTGTCCACGACCGTGGTACGGGTCCTGGCCGAGGATGACCACTTTCACCTGATCGAACGGGGTGGCATCGAACGCGGCGAAGATCTGCGGGCCGGGCGGAAACACCGCCGCGCCGCTGGCCTTGCGCTGCCGCAGGAAGCTGGACAGCTCGCGCATCTGCGGCTGCAGCAGGTAATCGCCTACACGCTGTTTCCAGCTCGGTTCCAGCTGGATCGCTGGGGTGTCCACTACTTCATCGATCATCGCAACACGTCATCGCAACAGGGGTCCATCATTCAACCGGGCCAGCCGCAGCTGGAACAGCACCTTGGTGATCAACAGACGCTCTTCGATCGGCTTCAGCACCAGGTCGTTGGCGCCAGCCTGCAGCAGGCCGGTCTGGTTGTGCGGATTGCCATCGCCGGTCATCACCAGCACCGGCAGGCGGCGCTTGCCGTAGCCGAAGTCCACGCGCACGCGCTGCACCACGTCGCGGCCGCTCAGCTCTCCCTTCAGGGTCACATCGGTCAGCACCAGGTCGATGCGATGGCGGCTGCGCCCCAGCGATTCGGCGGTCAGCAGGGTGAACGCTTCTTCGGCGCTGACCACATGCATCACGTTGAGCTGCTGGCGCTCGAGCATGCGCTTGGTCGCCTCGGCCACCACCCGGCTGTCCTCGATATAGAGGATGGTCGCGCCGGGAATGGTCTGCGGCTGCACGTAGCCGCGCACGAACGTCGCCAGGGCCTCGTGGCCCAGCGATTTGTCGAAATAGTCGGTGACGTACTCGGTGAAACGGCGTTGCTCCAGGTGCTGCTGGGCATCGCCGGAGACCACGATCACCGGCACATAGGCCTGGCCGGCGGCTTCACGCACCGTCCGTGCCAGCGCCAGCCCGTCGCCATCGCGCAGGGTCAGCGAGGTGGTGACCAGATCGACCGGGCCCTGCGCCAGCGCATGCTGGGCGTCCTCGATGCTGTCGCAGCCGATCACCTCCACGCCCGGCAGATCGCGCTGCAGCACGTCGGCGATCAGCTTGCGCACCAGCTTGGAACCGTCAACCACCATCACCCGCGTCGCGGGCCCTTCAAGGTGCTTCAGCGCTTGCGGTTGCATGCCGGTCTCAGGTGTCGGTCGGGCGGGTCTGGCGGAGGAAGTGACCGGTCACCAGCCACGCACCCAGCCAGCCCAGCAGCAAGGTGCCGAGCAGCACCAGGCTGCCATGCAGCAGGTCCAGGCCATGCAGCACGAACGGGCTGCCATAGCTGCGCGACAGTTCGGCCAGGGGTGCGCGCAGGGCGGCACCGGCAATGCCGATCAGGCCCAGCGCAACCGCGCCGGCGCCCAGGCCATACCAGGCGCCCAGGTACAGGAACGGGCGGCGGATGAAGCCATCGCTGGCGCCGAGCAGCTGCAGTACGCCGATTTCCTCGCGGCGGGCCTGGATGTCCAGGCGCACGGTGTTGCCGACCACCAGCGCGGCGCCGACGCCGAGCAGCACCGACAGTACCTGCACCAGCCGCGCGCCGAACGCGAGCCATGCATCCAGGCGCTGGCGCCACAACGCGTCGTGCTGCACCAGGTCCGCCCCGGGCAGGCTTTCCAGCGCGCGCGCCAGCCGAGCATCGTCCTGGCCCTGACCGGGGGTGATCACCAGCAGCGAGGGCAGCGGGTTGTCGTTGAGTGCGTCGATGGCCTCGCCGAGACCGGCCTGGCGCAGTTCCTCCAGGCCCTGTTCCGGCGTGCGCACGGTGACACTGCCCACATCGGGACGATCGCGTAGTTCACCAGCCAGGCGCAACGCACCGGGGCCGTCGACGTCGGCCTTCAGGAAGACGTTGATGTCGCGCGACTGCTGCACGCTGCCGGCGAACTGCTTGAGGTTGTCCAGCGCGATCGACAGGCCCAGCGGCAGCGCCAGGGCCAGCGCCATGACCATCACGGTCAGCAGCGTTGCCCACGGTTTGCGGCAGGCGCGGCCGAGGCTGAACACCACGCTGTGCACGTGATGCTGGAACCACACGCCCAGGCGCGACGGCGCAGCGGCTTCGGTGTTTTCGTTCTTGGCCATGGTTACTCCGCCAGATCCTGCGGCGAGATGTCGTCCACCAGCCGGCCGTGGTCGAGGATCAGCACCCGCTTGCGCATGTGGCGCAGCAGCGGCAGGTCATGACTGACCACCAGCACGCTGGTGCCGCGCGCGGGCAGCTCGGCGAACAGGGACATGATTTCCGCGGCCAGGGTCGGGTCGAGGTTGCCGGTCGGCTCGTCGGCCACCAGCAGCTTGGGTTCGCCGACGATCGCACGGGCGATGCCGACGCGCTGCTGCTCACCAGCCGACAGCTGCGAGGGCAGCGCCTTCTCGCGGTGGCCCAGGCCCATGCGCTCGAGCACCGAACGCACGCGCTTGTTGATATCGCCACGGCGGGTGCCACGCAGGATCAGCGGCAGGGCCACGTTCTCGGCGATGGAGCGGTCCATCAGCAGGCGGTGGTCCTGGTAGACCGCGCCGACCGCGCGTCGATGCCGCGGTACATCGCCGCCGCGCACCTTCAGCAGGTTGCGCTCGTCGAACATCACCGCGCCGCGGCTGGGCCGCTCGTCGAGGTGGATCAACTTGAGCAGGGTGCTCTTGCCCGCCCCGGAGTGACCGGTGACGAACAGCATTTCGCCCGGCGCGACCTCGAAGCTGACATCGGTCAGGGCTTCGTGGCCACCGGCGTACTGTTTGCTGACATTGTCGAAGCGCAGGACACTCATGCCCCGATTATGCAGGACCGGCGCGACGGATCGGTAGCGCCGGGCTGCATGGTGGGTGCCGACCGTTGGTCGGCACACCCCAAAACGCCACCCGACCAACGGTCGGGTGCTACCGGATCAGTTGCCCGACAGCATCCGGCGGATCTTGCGGCCGATACGGGTCAGGAACGAGTCGCCGGCATCGGCGCTGGTACGCACCGGCTTGGCCACCACCTGCACCGGCTTGACCGGAGCGGCACCGTTGCCGTCGCTCGCCACACCCTCGGCACCCTCGACCGGACGGCCGTGGCGACGACGACGACGCTTGCGCGGCTTGCGCTCGCCGTCCACCGCACCTTCCGGCGCAACCTCAGCGCGCGGCGGACGCGGGGCCTGCACGGCAGCGGCTTCGGCCGTCACCACGCCCTCGACTGCTGCGGCGGCAACCTGCTCGCCTTCCACACGCGGCTTGCGCGGGCCACGCGGACGGCGTTCGCCGCTGCGCTCGCCGTCGCGGCCACCACGCCCGGCGCCAGCACCGCTGCCGGAACGACCGCCACTACGGCCGCCGCCACGACGCTCTTCCTCGGCGGCACGCGCTTCGCGTGCTTCGCGGAAGATCTGGCCGACGCTTTCGTTCTCGTCGCCTTCCTCACCCGGTGCCGGGGCGGCACGCTCCGGGCGCGGCAGCGAGGTCAGGATCTCGCTGGTAACCGCTTCAACCGGGATCTTCTGTTCGATGTAGGCCTCGATGTCCGGCAGGCCCATCGCGTAGCGCTCGCAGGCGAAGCTGATGGCATCGCCTTCCTCGCCCAGGCGGGCGGTACGGCCGATGCGGTGCACGTAGTCTTCGGCGTCGAACGGCAGGTCGTAGTTGTAGACGTACTTGATGCCGTCGATGTGCAGGCCGCGGGCGGCCACATCGGTGGCCACCAGGATTTCCAGCTGACCCTTCTGGAAGCGGTTGAGCAGGCTCTCACGCTTCTTCTGCGGCACGTCGCCGGACAGCACGCCGACGCGGTAACCAGCACGTTCCAGCGAGCGCGCCACGCGCTCGACGAACACCTTGGTGTTGACGAAGACCATGGTGCGCGCGCCTTCGCTGCGCGACAGCAGGCCCAGCAGCAGCGGGATCTTCTCTTCGTCGGCCGGGAAGTAGATGCGCTGGCGCACGCGCGCGGCGGTGATGGTCTCGGCTTCAACCACCAGCTTCTGCGGCTCGTTCATGTGCTCATAGGCCAGCTCGAGCACGCGGTGGCTCAAGGTGGCGCTGAACAGCAGGGTCTGGCGGGTGGAGCGCTCCGGCATGCGGCGCAGCAGGAAGCGGATGTCCTTGATGAAGCCCAGGTCGAACATGCGGTCGGCTTCGTCCAGCACGCAGATCTCGCAGGCGTGCAGCGAGACCACCTTGTGCTGCTTGACGTAGTCGATCAGGCGGCCGGGGGTGGCGATGATCACGTCCACGCCCTGCTGCAGGATCTCGCGCTGCTTGTCGTAATCCACGCCGCCGTACACCAGCGCGAAACGCAGGCCGAGGTCGGAGCCGAACTTGACCGCATCCTTGTGGATCTGGATGGCCAGTTCGCGGGTCGGGGCCAGGATCAGCGCGCGCGGATCTTCCGGCTTGCGATCGGCCAGCGCCGGACGCGTCAGCAGGCGGTTCACGACAGCGACCAGGAAGGCCAGCGTCTTGCCGGTGCCGGTCTGGGCCTGGCCGGCGACGTCGCCACCGGGCAGCGCGACCGGCAGGGTCAGCGCCTGGATGGGCGTGCAGCGGGTGAATCCGGCTCCTTCAAGACCGGCCTGCAGGGCCGGATGCAGATCGAAGGAGGAAAAAGTCAAATCGGTCAGCGGTTTGTCGCTCATGTGTCCGTCTTGGTATGGCCACGCGCCTGCGGGCGGCGGCACTGAAATCTGTCTGGGGCTCCGTCGCAAACTGCGGCCCCTGCGGCGGGTCGGGCTGGCCGGGACCCCTCGGGTCCGCGCGCCGCACAATGCCCCAGTTTACCGCACTCGGGCCGGCAAACCGGAATCAGGCGTCTCAGAGCTTACGGAGACGCACCTCTTCACCCCGCAGTACCGCGCTTGAACAGCGGCGCATGCGCCCATGGCCTACCGCGCCAGCACCCCCATTTCAGCCATGGACAGTGAAATCGGACACATACCGTGCTCAACCCCGATCACGATACGCTGGGTTCCAGCCAGCATCTGTCCGCGCCCTGCGATAGGGGTACACTGCCGGCCGTGAGCGTCCAGGCATCCCGCCGAACGCACCGTGGCAGTCCGCCGCGAGGCAACGACGAGGGTCACGCCACCGGGCATGGCCCAGTTCACCCACCTCCGGCCTGGCCGGGTGCAATCCAAGACGAGAAACCAAGATGAGCGACAAGGTTGTACACGTCGGCGATGCCGACTTTGATAGCGCCGTACTGAATTCCAAGGAACCGGTGCTGGTCGATTTCTGGGCCGAATGGTGTGGCCCCTGCAAGATGATCGCCCCGGCGCTGGACGAACTGGCCGATGCCTACCAGGGCCGCGCCAAGATCGCCAAGGTCAACGTGGACAACAACCGCGCGCTGGCCGCCAAGTACCACGTGCGTTCGATTCCCTACCTGGTCGTCTTCAAGGACGGCGAGAAGGTCGGCGAGCAGATTGGTGCCGTTGGCAAGGCCCAGCTGGCCGGCCTGCTGGACAAGGCCCTGGCCTGATCCTGCGCGTTACCGGCAGCCGTTTCCCACGGCTGCCGGGCGGGCGCCCCGGCGCCTGACTGAATACCGTATCCGGCGACCCTTGCGTGGCGCCGCGGGCCGATGATAGTGTCGGCACATCCGGCCGCGTTCGCGTGCCGCATCTTCTGGACGCAGTTTCTTCCAGACCCATTCCCAATGTTCGCCGCCCCAGCCGGGCGCTCGCACCTTCAAGCGAGGAATAACGCTCTTGTCCGATAACACTTCCGAAACCGGTAGCGCTGATGCGCCCGCCGAAAAGCGCGTGCGCAAAGCCCGCGTAACCAAGGCTGCCGCTCCGGCCGCCGCCGAAACCAGCGCTCCGGCGCAGCCTGCCCTGCCGCTGGCAGCCGCGCCCGAAGCGCCGGCACCGGCTGCAGCGCCTTCCGCACCGAGCGCACCCGCCGCCGAGGCCCCTGCCAGCAGTGGCGGCGGCGAAGGTGGCGAGGGCCGCGAATCCGGCCAGGCGCGGCAGAACAACCAGGGCGGCGGCCAGAACCAGAACCCCTACAACCAGGGCGGCCAGCAGGGCCAGGGCAACCGCCGTGACCGTTTCCGCAACCGCCGCGACCGTGATCGCAATGGCGGCGGCGGCGGTGGTGGCGGCAACGGCGGTCGCTTCCGCGACGACGGCATGCCCAACGACAACGGTGAACAGCAGCCGTTCGTACCGCGTCCGCACGCCAACGTGCCCGAAGGCTTCCCGGTCTATTCGCTGAGCGACCTCAAGCGCATGCCGGCCCAGAAGCTGCTGGATATCGCCGAGCAGCTGCAGATTTCCGAAGGCGTGGCCCGTGCCCGCAAGCAGGACGTGATCTTCGCGCTGCTGAAGGTGCTGACCCGCCACGGTGACGGCGTGGCCGCCGACGGTGTGCTGGAAATCCTGCCGGACGGCTTCGGCTTCCTGCGCGCGGCCGAAGCCAGCTACCTGGCCGGTCCGGACGATACCTACATCTCGCCCAGCCAGATCCGCCGCTTCAACCTGCGTACCGGCGACCACCTGTCCGGCCGCATCCGCTTCCCGAAGGACGGCGAGCGCTACTTCGCGCTGTCGATCGTGGACACCATCAACGGTGAGCCGCTGGAAGCGTCGAAGAACAAGGTGCTGTTCGAGAACCTGACCCCCCTGTTCCCGCGTCGCCGCTTCACCCTGGAGCGCGGCAACGGTTCCTCGGAAGACATCACCGGTCGCATCCTCGACCTGATGGCACCGCAGGGCAAGGGCCAGCGTTCGCTCATCGTTTCCCAGCCGAAGGCCGGCAAGACGATGATGATGCAGCAGGTCGCCACGGCCATCACCACCAACCATCCGGACGTGCACCTGATCGTGCTGCTGATCGATGAGCGCCCGGAAGAAGTGACCGAAATGCAGCGCACCGTGCGCGGCGAAGTCATCAGCTCGACCTTCGACGAACCGGCTGCGCGCCACGTGCAGGTCGCCGAAATGGTGATCGAGCGCGCCAAGCGCCTGGTCGAGCACAAGAAGGACGTGGTGATCCTGCTCGACTCGATCACCCGCCTGGCACGTGCCTACAACAACGTGGTGCCGAGCTCCGGCAAGGTGCTGACCGGTGGTGTGGACGCCAACGCCCTGCACCGTCCGAAGCGCTTCTTCGGTGCCGCACGCAACGTGGAAGAAGGCGGCAGCCTGACCATCATCGCCACCGCGCTGGTCGATACCGGCTCGAAGATGGACGAGGTGATCTACGAAGAGTTCAAGGGCACCGGCAACAGCGAAGTGCACCTGAGCCGCCGCATCTCTGAAAAGCGCGTGTTCCCGGCCATCGACATCAACCGCTCGGGCACCCGTCGCGAAGACCTGCTGATCGAACCGGAACTGCTGCAGAAGATCTGGATCCTGCGCAAGCTGCTGCATCCGATGGATGAAATGACGGCGATGGAATTCCTGCTCGACAAGATGAAGAACACCAAGTCCAACGACGAGTTCTTCGGTTCGATGAAGCGCTGATCGCGCGGCATTGATGCACTACGAAAAGGCCCCGCGATGCGGGGCTTTTTCTTTGGAAGGCGGCAGGACAGACGGCTTCACTTCGCGGGCCGGCGTTTTGGCGATAATCTGCGGGACAAATGCCTGACTCTCCGCCCCGACCGTGCTGGCCGGGCCGCCGATTCCCGCTGTTGCCCCATCCGGAGGATCCGGCGGGTCCAGCCCTGCCCGATCCTTCAAACGCATGCGCACACTGTCCCCCCGGCTCAACCTGGGCAAGCTGATCCTTGCCCTGGCACTGCTCAGCGCCGTCATCGCCCTGGCCAATACGCTGCTTGCCAGCTATCGCGTGCAGCGCGACCAGCTGGTGGGCAACACCCTGGAAGCCAACCGTGTGTATGCCACCAAGCTGGCCGAGACCACGCAGAACTTCCTGCTGGCCGCGCAGCAGCAGCTGGCCTATGCCGCAACCCGGCTTGGCAACAGCGACATGGATCCTGCCCAGGCGCAGGATGAGGCCAGCCGCCTGCAGCTGCAGTCCAGCAGCTTCAACTCCTCGCTGGTGGTGGCCAGCGATGGGCGGGTGATCGCGACCTCGCCGCAGAGCCTGCAGCTGCAGGGCGAGATCCTGCGCAGCGCCGGCAGCAAGGCGGCACTCGATCGGCGCGAGCCGATGATCAGCGACCCCTACCAGTCGGCCACCGGCAAGCTGCTGATCTCGATATCGCACCCGGTATTCGACCGCAGCGGCCAGTACCGCGGCTATGTCAGCGGCACCCTGTACCTGCGCCAGCGCAGTGCGCTCAACACCCTGCTGGGTACGCACTACTACCGCGATGGTTCCTACCTGTACGTGGTGGACCGCCATGGACGTCTGATCTATCACAACAACGCCAAGGAAGTGGGCACCTACGCGTTGAACAACCCGGCGGTGAAAGAGGTGATGCGCGGCCAGCGCGGTGCGCAGCAGGTGCTCAACAACCACAAGGTGGCGATGCTGGCCGGTTACGCGCCCGTCGCGGCAACCGGCTGGGGCATCGTCGCGCAGCGCCCGACCGAGGCGACGCTGCAACCGCTGTCACGGCTGATGTCGGCGGTGATCTGGAATGCCATTCCGCTGGGCGTGTTGTCGCTGCTGATCACCTGGTGGTTCGCACGGCGCATTTCGCTGCCGCTGTGGCAGCTGGCGCGCAACGTGCAGGATGGCGAAGACACCGGCAACGCGATCAGCCACGTCAATGGCATCCGAGCCTGGTACTTCGAAGTGGCGCAGCTGAAACAGGCCGTGCTGTACAGCTTCAGTGCGCTGCAGGATCGGATCGGCACGCTCAACCGGGCCAGCCGCACCGATCCGCTGACCGGCCTGCTCAACCGTCGCGGACTGCAGCAGGCGCTCGACGCACTGCAGGCGCAGGGCCTGCCGTTTGCGATCCTGACGCTGGATATCGACCGCTTCAAGTCGATCAACGACAGCCACGGTCACGACGTCGGTGATGCGGCCATCGTGCATATCGCCGAACAGATGCGCCGCCATTCGCGCGAGACCGACGTGCTGTGCCGCGCCGGTGGCGAGGAGTTCCTGGTGCTGCTGCCGGGCGTTGGCGTCGAAGCGGCCCGGCAGACCGGCGAGCGCCTGCGCCAGGCCATCGCCGACGAACCCTTCGCGCCGGTGGGCACGATCACCGTATCGCTGGGTGTCGCCCACTTCCCCAGTTTCCACACCGATCCGGAACAGGCACTGCGCTTGGCCGACAAGGCCCTTTACCTGGCCAAGGAACAGGGCCGCAACCGGGTCGTGGTGTACCCGCACGCCGATTGAGCACATCGATTGAAGCGGGATGTGCCGGGACAGGCCCGGTGCATCCCGCAATGACGCATCAGCCCAACGGGGTGAGCAGGCGTGGGCCTTCCTGCGCGCGTCCAACCATGTACACACCGCCTTCGGGCAGCAGGTCAGTCCCGGCGACCAAGGCTTCCTCGCCGGTCTTCCACGGCGCCCGCTGGCGCGGGCCTGGAATGTAGGCAGCCCAGCGACCGTAGCGCTCGCTCTGTTTGTCGAAGAAATAATTGACCGGTACGCGCACGGTCCAGAAGTCCCGGTCCTTGTCCTCGCCGGTCGTGGGCGGGTTGAAGGTCCAGTCGCGGGCGTTCCTGACGCTGGCTTTGGCCAGCACATCGCGCAGTTGGTTCATCGTGCGCTCGGGGCCGACCACGGTCAGGTTGGTCTGCTCGGCGATCACGTCTGCGACCTTGCCATCCCGCCCGACCCTGACCAGCAGCAGCACGGTGCCCTGGCCGCGGATCGATGCCGCCTGCGGTGGATAGGCCGGTGCGCGCATCTTCGCCCCGGTGACGTCATCGGTACTCGGCTGCCTGGAGTCGCTGAGCTTGCCGAAACGCGCATCAGCCACCCGTACCTGCATGCTGTCGGCTTCCATGTTGCCGGCAATCAGCCGCAGGCGGACGGTGGTACGGGCCAGTACCGGCTTGCCATCGACCAGCACCGGCTCGAAACGCCAGCCCTGCACCGCCTTGTCGACAAAGCCCGCTACGCCGGCGTCGACCTTCTCGCGGTGATCGAGCTGGAACCCCTCAACCTGGCCTTCGCGGCCGATGTCGATGACGCCGCTGAGGGTCATGCTGGCCTCGGCCTGCTTGCGCACCTCACGCGCGGTCTGCGCAGCGGCGGTATCGACCAGGGCGGCGGCGCCACCCACGGCAAGGGCCAACGCCAGGAAAAGAGAAGAACGCATCACACCTGCTCCTTGTGTATGTACGAGTGGCCGACCCTGGCGCATCTCTGAAGACGGTTCACGCCAAGGCAGGCCATGCGTCATGGTCTGATTCAGCCTTGCCCGAGCGGCGTCAACAGACGCAGGCCCCGGTGTGCAGCATCGACCATGTACACGCCGCCGGCGGGCAACAGGTCACTGCCGACCTGCGCGGCATCGTCGGTGGTGCGCCACGGCGCCTGCTGGCGCGGGCCGGGAATGTAGGCCTGCCAGCGTCCGTAGGGGCTGGGCGGTTGCCTGCTGCCCTTCTCGCTCAGCGCGAAGGTGACCGGCACGCGCACGGTCCAGAACGCCAGGCCCTTGTCCTCACCGGAGGTCGGCGGCGTGAACGTCCACTTGCGGGCCTCGCTGATGCTGGCCTTGGCCAGCATGTCGCGCATCTTCTTCATTGCGTGTTCGGGTGCGACCACGCCCATGTTCACCTGTTCGGCGACGACATCGGCAACCGCACCGTCACGCTCGACCTTGACCAGCAGCATCACCTCGCCCTGTGCACCGACGCGGAAAGCCGCTTCCGGATAGCGCGGAGGCCGCATCTGCTCGGCAGTCACCGCGTCGGTGGCCTTGTCGTCGTACTCGCTGAAGTCCACGCTGGTCATGCGCACTTCGGTGTTGCCGTCGGCCCCGGGCCGGCCCAGCAGACGCACGCGCAACGGTGCATGTTTCGCCACGGGCTTGCCGTCCACCAGCGTGGGCTCGAACTGCCACTTGCGGATCGTGCCGTCCACGAACGCAGCGATGGCAGGCGCGATCGACGCTCGCTGGTCGAGCACCAGGCCGGTGACCGCGCCATCTGCGGCGACATCGATGTTGCCGGTCAAGACCATGCTGGCTTCGGCGGTGGCACGCACCGCGCGCGTGCTCTGCGCTGCGGCATCGGTGCTGAGCAGGGAGCCAGAGGTGCCGATCGCCAGCGCGAAGGCGAGAAACAGCGGAGAACGCATCATGGCCCGATCCTTGGTGATGAAAGTACCGAGATTACCCCAGTTGCCCGCCGGCGGCGCAGCCGATCACGCCAACCGCTGCGCAGCCGAATATGGTGGTGTGTCCGGATAATCACCCGCCGCAAAGCGCGCCTGCAGCCCCTGCCACCAGGCGGGGTCGAACAGATGCCGATAGTGCTCGCGTACCGCCGCCAGCTCCTGCGCCGGCAAGCCCATGAACGGCCCGAACCGCTCCGGGAACACATCGCGCGGGCCGACATGGAACCAGGGCTCATCAGCCATCGCTTCTTCGGCGGAGCTTGGCCTGGGCCAGGCGCGGAATACGCAGTCGCTGACCAGGCACAACTCGTCGTAGTCGTAGAACACGGCACGGCCGTGGCGCGACACGCCGAAGTTCTTCGGCAGCATGTCACCGGGGAAGATGTTGTTGCGCGCCATGTCGGTGATCGCCTGCGCGTAGTCGAGCACGGCTGCACGCACGGCCTCGCCAGCCTGCTCGCGCAGGTAGAGGTTCAGTGGCCGGAAGCGACGCTGCACGTAGCACAACGCGATCTCCACTTCGTCGCCATCCACGCGCACGCTCTGCGCGCACTGCTGCAGCAGCTCGTCCAGCAACGCCGGGGCAAAGCGTTCGCGCGGGAAACGCAGATGCCGGTAGGGCTGTGCATCGAGCAGGCGGCCAACACGATCGAGGTTGAACACCAGCGCGTACTTTTCCTCCACCTGCTGGCGCGACATCGCCTTGGGCCAGGCGAAGCGGTCGCGGATGAGCTTGAACACCAGCGGATAGCTGGGCAGGGTGAACACCGCCATGACCATGCCCGGCGTGCCTTCGGCATGCGCCAGGCGCTCGTTCGGGTGTTCATTGAAGTGGCGGAAGAACGTCCGGTAGCGCTCGGTCTTGCCCTGCTTGGCGCGTCCGAGCACGGTGTAGATCTCATCGATCGGCTTGCCTGGCAGCAGGCTGCGCAGGAACACCACGGCATCGCCAACGGTGCCCAGGTCGGCCTGGAAATAGCTGCGTGACACGCCGAACAGGTGGGCCACATCGCGACGCCGGGTCAGCACGGCATCGGCACGCAGGCCCTGGTCATCGTTGACCAGCGCGATCACGCACGGCGAGAAACGGTGTTCGCCGAACACGCGGCCGACCAGATAGGCGCGACGCTCGCGGTAGAACACGGTATCGAGCAGTTCGATGCTGCGTACTGGCGTGTCGCCCCAGTGCGCCAGATCGTCCTGCAGGCGCACGGCGATGGCGGCGGCACAGCGCAGCTGGTGCGCATAGGGAACATCAAAGCGGTAGTCGGCCAGCACCCGCTGCAGCGCCTCCACCGGCCGCGTCGGCGAAATGGCATAGGTATGCCGCGCCACCGGATGCGTGATTGCATCGGAGGGCTCGACATCGAAGGCGATGAATTCCACTTCCGGATCCACGCCACGGATGGCGAACAGCCGCCGCGACAGGGTGTTGTAGAAGGTCTTGTACAGCTCTGCGTCGATCAGATCCTGCAGCAGGGCGCTGTAGTGCGCGTGCACCTGCAGCCACAGCGCGCGTTCGCTGATGGCGTCACCGGCCAGCCGTCGCAGCGCATCCATCTGCTCGGCGATGCACTGGTCGTAGAGGACAATGCGCTCCACCGCATCGTGGCGCGCCGCTGCCCAGTCGCGCTGCTGGAAACGCACGCGGGCACGCGCCGAGATCGCGGCGAATCGCGCGTGGTAGTCCTCAAAGCCATCACGGATGGCCTCGGCGATGCGCGGTGCCAGTTCGGTTGCAGTGACAGGATCGGACATGCACGACGTATCCGGGGGAACCGACCTCACCATACGCTGGCGTGGGGTAGCTTGTGTAGAGCCGAGCCGCGCTCGGTTGCTTCTGCCTGGTAGAACCAGTCAAACGCAACCATTCCTACAGACCCGGCGCCCCCCTGCTGCTTACCATTTCAGGCCAAGTAACGGCAAAAGGTGACGCATGCAGCAAATGACCCTGATCCCACGCATGGAGGAAGGCAATGTAATCCCGCAGCGCGCCCGCGACGGCTACATCAGCGCGACAGCGCTCTGCCAGTCCGTCGGCAAGCGCTGGTCCGACTACCGCGCATTGAAATCGACCGGCGAGTTCATCGAGGAGCTGACCACGCAGACCGGGCTTGCGGAGGACCAGCTCATCCACGTGGTGTCCGGGGGCAATGCGGCGATGCAGGGCACCTGGATCCACCCCTACCTGGCCATCAATCTAGGCCAATGGTTGTCGCGCAAGTTCGCGGTGAAGGTATCGCAGTGGGTGGTGGAGTGGCAGCAGGGCCGTGCGAACGCGGTCATGCCCGCCCACATCGAGCGCTACATGCAGAACCGCTCGAAGGTGCCTTATACGCACTTCTCGATGTTGAACGAGCTGACCCTGAACCTGATCGCGCCGCTCGAACAGGCCGGCTACACCCTGCCGCAGGAGCTGGTGCCGGACATCTCCGAGGGCCGGTTGTTCTGCAAGTGGCTGCGCGATCACAAGGGCATCGAGCCCAACACCTTCGACACCTATGAGCACAGCTATCCAGACGGCCGCAACGTGCAGGCAAAGCTCTATCCGAACGAGCTCTACGAAGACTTCCGCCGGCACTTCAACGAAACCTGGCTTCCCCTGCACGCGCCCAGATACTTTGCTGCGCGCGACAAGCAGGCGCTGACGTTCGTACGTACGCTCCTGCTGCCTTCGACGTGACATCGCACCGGAACGATCCCTGGCTTGCCGTGCAGCAGCCAGGGATCGACGCCATCGAGCCGGTTCAGATCGCCAGTTCGGCCTCCACGTCCTGCACCTTGCGCCGCGCCAGGGCGAGGTTGGACTTGGTCCGGTCCAGCACGATGTAGAAGAACAGACCCTTCTTCTTCGCCACCGGGCGCATGATGTGGTACGCCTTTCCGAGCGAGATCAGGATGTCCTCGATGCCATCGTTGAGGTTGAGCGAGGCGGCGGTTTTCATCTTCGCGCGGATCACTTCGGTATTGCCGGCGGCAGCCACTTCCATGTCCATGCCCGAACCGGCCTCGCCCAGCAGCATGCCGCTCTCGTAGTCGACCAGCGCCACGGCCTGCGCGCCATCGATGCCCATCAGTGCAGTCAACGAATCATTCAATCCAGCCACGTTGCACCCCTCTCAATGTTGGTTCGAGCCCCTCGTTCCCCTGCGGCCGGGCTCACGATCCGCTGAGTTCGGCCAGGATCGCCTGGCCACATTCCCTGCTCTGCCACAGCACCTGGCCGATCACGCTGCGCTGGTCGCAGGCAGCCATCAGCAGCAGCGGTGCTCGACCTTCGGCCTGGATGGCAAGCATCAGCACCTTGCCGCCGGCAGCCTCCAGCATCAGCGTCTGCAGATCGCCCAGTGCCAGCTCGCGCCCCACCGCCGCAGCCAGGGCCAGCATTGCGCTGGTCATCGCCGCCAGTCGCTCGCCGCGCCCCTCCGCACCGGCGCTGACCAGGGCAAAGCCATCGACACTGGCCAGCACCACGGTCCGCACTCCTTCCACCCGCTGCTGCAGGTCCTGCAGCAACGGCTGCAGGCGCTCGCGCTGCTGCACGTCCGGCAACGGCGCGCCTTGTCCATCAGCCATGTGCGGCCACCAGTGCATACGCTTCCATTTCGCTCATCAGTACGTCCATCAGCAGCAGTCCTTGTTCGCGATCACGGGCATCCACGGCCAGCAACGGCAGCGGCTGGCCATCGAGCCGGGCGCTATCGGCCCAGTCATCCAGTGCCGCTGCCGGCACCTGGTCAAGATGGGTCACCGCCACCACCAGGGCCAATGCCGGACCGAACGGGCGCAGCACCTGCAGGTAAGCGTCCAGCTCAGCGGCCACCCCGGCCCGACGCGCGTCGAGCAGCAGCACGGCACCGCGCGCGCCCTGCAGCAGGATCGGCCACAGGAAATCGAAGCGCTGCTGGCCAGGCGTGCCGTAGAGACGCAGGCGCTCGCCGTTGGGCAGGTCGATATCGGCGTAGTCCAGCGCCACCGTGGTCGACGCCTTGTCCGCACCCGCGCGGTCGCTGTTGGCTACATCGGTGTCGACCACCGCGCCGGCGGCGATGCTGCGTACCAAGGTCGATTTGCCGCTGCCCATGCCACCGAGCACCACCACCTTGTGCTCACGCATCGCGATCACTCCCGCGCAGCGTCCGCCACAGGCGTGCGAGCAGGCCGGTGTCGGCAGTGCTGGCACGTGCGCCCGACAGCGGTGCGGCAGGCGCGACCTGCAGCTGTGCATAACCGCACAGGTAGGCGGCGTGGATGAAATCGCGCACGGCGGCGGCGGGAAGATCCAGCAGCATCGCGCATTCGTCCACCGTGCAGGCACGCTTGAGCAGCAGCGAACACAGACGGAAGCCATCGTGATCGTGGCCGAGCACGCGGAAATCCGGCCAGCGCAGCAGCTTCACCGACGCCCCGCGCAGGCGCTCATCCAACGCCTGCCAATGGCGGCTGCGCTGCGCCCATTGCCACAGCAGCGGACGCAGCGGCAGGCGCGTGCGGTCACCCGCCAGTGCCTGCAGCTGCGCCGGCAGCAGCGCATCCAGATACAGATGCTCGAAGCCCTGTGCCAGCCGTTCCACCAGTACCGTGGCCGGTTCGTGCAGCAATACCGCCTGGTCCTGTTCCAGATCCAGCAGCAACAGCGGCTCTGCGCCCTCGCCCAACAGCGCCTGGCCCTGCCGCAAGGGCAGCCGCTCGCGCAGCAGACGGGTGGTCGCGTGCGCACCGTCCGCCAGGCGGATCGGTGTCGCTGCGGCACCGGCCTGCATGCCGCGTAGTGCGCGTCCTATCGCGCCATCATCCAATACGTCCTGGCCACCATCGCCTTCGCGCAACTGGCCACCGAGGTCCTCGATCCAGCAGTGCAGCCGCGGGCGTTGCTGGCGCATGCGCAGTGCCGCGTTGCGCAGCGCAGGCGTATCGCGGATCACCAGCAGGTCGCAGTCGTCCAGGTCCTGGCTGCGGCGGATCTGCCCGTCGGGCAATGCCGAGGCCAACCGCAGCCGTTGCAGCAGGGCCTGTTCGCCCTGGATATCGGTTCCCACTACGAGCACGCGTGCCATCCGTGTTCCCCGTGCGACCGCCTCCCCGGCGGTCTCGCATCGCCAAGGCTAGGCCATGGCTTGCCGCCATCGTCGTGATCGACTGCTCATATTGGTGGCAGTAGTGAACACGCACGCGTCCGTTCTGCGACGGCCATCGCGGGCAAGTTTCATGCCGTGTTGACGGCATTCCGACAGCCGACGGATTTCACGGTTCTGGGCCCGAGTAGATCCACGCCATGCGTGGATGCGCGGCCTTTGGGCAGAGCCCTCTGCGGTGCAGAGGGATCCGACACCAGGCTCGCAGAAAAAAAAACCCGCGCCGAAGCGCGGGTTTCGAGGTCACAACCGGGCAGCGATGGATCAGCCGCGCAGCTGCTCCAGCGCGGCGTTGAAGGTGGCGCTCGGACGCATCGCGGCAGCGGCCTTGGCCACGTCCGGACGGTAGTAGCCACCGATGTCCACGGCCTTGCCCTGCACCGCGATCAGCTCGTCGACGATCTTCTGCTCGTTGTCGGCCAGTGCCTTGGCCAGCGGAGCGAAGCGTGCCTGCAGTGCAGCGTCTTCGTTCTGCGCAGCCAGCGCCTGGGCCCAGTACAGGGCGATGTAGAAGTGGCTGCCACGGTTGTCGATGCCACCGAGCTTGCGCGACGGCGACTTGTCGTTGTCCAGGAACTGGCCGTTGGCCTCGTCCAGCGCCTTGGCCAGCACGCGGGCAGCGGCGTTGTCGTAACGATTGCCGAGGTGCTCCAGCGACGCAGCCAGGGCCAGGAATTCACCCAGCGAATCCCAACGCAGGTAGTCCTCTTCGACGAACTGCTGCACGTGCTTCGGGGCCGAACCACCGGCACCGGTCTCGAACAGGCCGCCGCCGGCCATCAGCGGCACGATCGACAGCATCTTGGCGCTGGTGCCCAGTTCCATGATCGGGAACAGGTCGGTGAGGTAATCGCGCAGCACGTTGCCGGTCACCGAAATGGTGTCCTCACCCTTGCGGATGCGGGCCAGCGAGAACGCGGTCGCTTCCACCGGCGGCAGGATGCGGATGTCCAGGCCGTTGGTGTCATGGTCCTTCAGGTACGTCTCGACCTTGGCGATGACCTGTGCGTCGTGGGCGCGGGCGGCGTCCAGCCAGAACACGGCCGGGGTGCTGCTCAGGCGGGCGCGTTCGACGGCCAGCTTGACCCAGTCCTGGATCGGCGCGTCCTTGGTCTGGCACATGCGCCAGATGTCGCCGGCTTCCACGGCGTGTTCGAACACCACGTTGCCGGCGTCGTCGGTGACCTTGACCACGCCGTCGGCAGCGATCTGGAAGGTCTTGTCGTGCGAGCCGTACTCTTCAGCCTTCTGCGCCATCAGGCCGACGTTGGGCACCGAGCCCATGGTGGCCGGGTTGAAGGCACCGTTGCTGCGGCAGTCGTCGATGACGGCCTGGTACACGCCGGCATAGCAGCGGTCCGGAATGACCGCCTTGGTGTCCTGCAGCTTGCCTTCGGCGTTCCACATCTTGCCGGAATCGCGGATCATCGCCGGCATCGAGGCGTCGACGATCACATCGCTCGGCACGTGCAGGTTGGTGATGCCCTTGTCCGAGTTGACCATGGCCACGCCCGGACGCTGTGCGTACTCGGCAGCCAGGTCGGCTTCGATGACGCTGCGGGTGGCTTCGGGCAGCGACGGCAGGCGTGCGGCCAGGTCACCGATGCCGTTGTTGGCATCGAAACCGGCCTGCTTGAGCACATCGGCGTGCTTGGCCAGCACGTCCTTGTAGAACTCGTTGACCGCCACGCCGAACATGATCGGGTCGGAGACCTTCATCATGGTCGCCTTCAGGTGCAGCGAGAACAGCACGCCCTGGGCCTTGGCATCGGCGATCTGCTCGCCGATGAAAGCGGCCAGTGCCTTGCGGCTCATCACCGCGGCGTCGACGATCTCGCCGGCCTTGACCGCGGTCTTTTCCTTCAGCACGACCGTGCTGCCGTCCTTGCCGTGGAAGGTGATCTTCAGCGAACCGGCGTTGGCCAGCGTGGCCGACTTCTCGCTGCCGTAGAAATCACCGGCGGCCATGTGCGCGACGTGCGACTTCGAATCGGACGCCCAGGCACCCATGCGGTGCGGATGCTTGCGGGCGTAGTTCTTCACCGACAGCGGCGCGCGCCGATCGGAGTTGCCTTCGCGCAGCACCGGATTCACCGCACTGCCCTTGACCTTGTCGTAGCGCGCCTTGTAGTCGCGCTGCTGGTCGTCGGCCGGGGTTTCCGGGTAATCCGGCAGCGGATAACCCTGGTCCTGCAGTTCCTTGATGGCCGCCTTCAGCTGCGGCACCGAGGCGGAGATGTTCGGCAGCTTGATGATGTTGGCTTCGGGGGTGGTCGCCAGCTGGCCCAGCTCGGCCAGGTCATCGTTGACCTTCTGCGCATCGCTCAGCAGTTCCGGGAACAGCGACAGGATGCGGCCGGACAGCGAGATGTCACGGGTTTCCACCGCGATGCCGGCGGTGGAGGTGTAGGCGTCGACGATCGGCAGCAGCGACTGGGTGGCCAGGAACGGTGCTTCGTCGGTCAGCGTGTAGAGGATCTTGGACATGGGGGACTTGGACTCTGTAGCAGTGCTCAGGGGAAGGCCGGCGCCAGCGCCGGGCCACGTGCAACCGTGTCGCTTTTCTCCGCCGCCGTCAGGGTGGGCGCGCGCCGGGGAAACCCCTGCATTGTCGCGTTTTCAGCCGCGCGGGGCAAAGCCGCGCCATACGCGGCGGTACTGCACCCCGGCAACGCTGTGATCCATCCACGCATGGCGTGGATCTACGGAAACACCGACGTGCCCAGCGCAGGTAGATCCACGCCATGCGTGGATGGGGCCTTCCCGCAAAAGCCACAAACAAAAAAGGACGCAGCCTCGCGGCTGCGTCCATCGTGAGTCCAACCGGGAGAGAGTCGGCGGGACTTACTTGACCTCGAACTCCTGCGGCGTTCCGGCCGCCTTGCCATCGACCATGACTTCGGCGCGGTACTTGCCGGCCGGCCAGCCATTGGCATTCTTGAAGGTGATGTTGGTGGTCTCTGCACCGCTGGTGTTCAGGGTCGCGTTCTGCTCACCGGCCACCTGGCCATCCTGGTAGGTCAGCTTGGCGCCGACGGTGACATTGTTGGCCGCACCATCAGTCTTCACCGAAACGATGACCTCGTCCTTCGGCGCGAACAGGGCGGCAGTGGCCACCGACTTGTCAGCAGCGGCAGACTTGCCGACGGTGACGGCCGACACCGCTACGGCCGATGCAGCCATCGGCGGCGGCGCGCCGGTCATCGGCGCGGGCGCTTCGGCCGGCGTGGTCGCTGCCGGAGCCGCGTTGTTGTCTGCGGTTTCTTCCTTCTTCTTGCAGCCCACCAGGGCGACACTGCCCAGCAGCGCGGCCAGCAGGGCATTCTGAAGCGGGGTCGTCTTGATCATTCGGGGTTCCTCACGGGGATTGTCGAACGGCGATTGGATCGCCGGCATTACTTCGGCGGCAGTTTCAGGGTCTGGCCCGGGAAGATCTTGTCCGGGTCGTCGAGCACATCGCGGTTGGCTTCGAAGATCTTCTTCCAGGCGTTGGCATCGCCCAGGTGCTGCTTGGCGATCTTCGACAGCGAATCACCCTTCTGCACGGTGTAGGTGCCACCGCTGACCACCTCGGCGGTACTGTCCACCGAGGCACTGACGCCGGAGAAGTCCGCCTTGGGGACCTGCTGGGCGGTACTGTCGACGCTGCCACTGACGCCGGAGAAATCGGCTTTCTTCTCGGTACTCATCCACACACTCCCGTCTGTATGACTACATGGCTGGCACGGTGTCATAGAGGTTGTTAAATGGGGATGGTGCCGATGTGAAGCCGCCCCCCGGGGCGGCTGAACAATCGAGGCGGAACGCCGCTGCTGGGCTCGCCGGGCATGGCCCGGCGCTACCCGTGACAGGGCGGCCCGACGGTAGTGCCGGCCGCTGGCCGGCGGCTCTGGATCAGGCCGCTGCGCTCGCCGGGCATGGCCCGGCGCTACCTGTAACGCCTGCGGCGGTTACTGGCGCAGTTCGCGGTAGGTCGCGGCCGGGGCGGCGATGCCGGGGCTGGCGCGCCACGGGTTGATGTCCAGGCCACCGCGGCGGGTATAGCGGGCCTCCACTTCCAGCCACTGCGGCCGGCAGCGCGCCGACACTTCGCTGAAGATGCGCTCGACGCACTGCTCGTGGAACTCGGCGTGTTCGCGGTAGCTGACCAGGTAGCGCAGCAGACCGGCACGATCGATCTGCGGGCCGCGATAGCGCAGGCTGACGGTAGCCCAGTCCGGCTGACCGGTGACCGGGCAGTTGGACTTCAGCAGGGCGGAGACCAGGGTCTCCTCCACCAGCGCATCGGCGTTGGCCGACAGGTAATCCGCCTGCGGCGGGCCATAGCAGTCGATATCCACATCAAGGCCATCGATCAACTCGCCCAGCGGCGACTCGCACAGCGCCGGCAGCCCGAACGTGACCTGGACCGGGGCACCGGCGCAGGCCGACAGGTCGGTGACGAGACGCTCACGCAGGGCTTCGGCACTGTCCAGGCGGGTGCTGTTGAGCGAGTTCAGGTACAGCTTGAACGACTTCGACTCGATCAGCCGCGGCGAGGTGCACGGCACCTGCACGGTGGCGACGGCGACCTGCGGTTTGCCACGCGGGTCGAGCCAGCTCAGCTCGAAGGCGTGCCAACGGTCGTGGCCGACGAACGGCAGCGCGGCCTCGTCGAGACCGATCTCGGCGCGGGCGCCGACGCGGGGGATGGGAAACAGCAGGCCGGGATCGTACTGCGACGGGTAACTGACCTCGCGACCGAGGCTGGAATCCTGTGGGGTGTTCATGGTGCTTATTGTATCGCGCGTGGAGCGGGCCTTCGGCCGGGTCGGCCAACGGCGGAGCCCCTCCGTGGTGGGTGGGTTGGTCGGCATAGAGCGGTCCATCGGCTTGGCCGGGTGGGTAGACGGGTCGGGGGACGCCGTAAACCCCTCCATGGGGGCTTGGCCGCGGCATCCATGCCGCGGACACCCCCGCCCCGTCTACCCACCCGGCCTCTGACAGTTTCCTGCGCGCGGCCGGCACCACGGGAAAGATCAGAAAAATCAAAATCAAAAGCCGATGCTTCAGACATTCATGACGTCCGCCGTGTCGACCAAGGTCGACACCTACCAAAGCAGGATGTCGTTCTGACAGCAGCAGGAAACTGTCGAAGGCGGGGTGGGTCCGGTGGCAGGGGCGTG
>NZ_JACGTN010000006.1:0-176533 GCF_014763005.1 Stenotrophomonas sp. Br8
TGGGTTTACGGCGTGTCCCGCCTGGCCGCCCCGACCCATCCCAGCACGTATCAACACAGAGTCATGAGCGCTGTTGCTGTTGCTGTTGCCCCAAAAGCCTGCCGCAGGCAGCGCCGCAGCCGCCGCTGCAAGAAAATCTGAATACGTTCGAACAGCCCACCTCAATCCCCCGCCCCCGCGGCCGATAACGGTCATGTCACCGCTGCTCCCGACCAGCACCGGCGCCTCCACCCACCACGACCCGGGTACTGCTCGATGAATCTCCTGCATCGCTGGCAACACTACTTCAGCAATCTCTCCGTCCGACGCAAGCTCAATCTGCTCACGCTGCTGATCGCGCTGGGCGTGATCGCGCTCTCGGTGATCGCTGCCCGCATGCAGTACCTGGACCTGACCGATACCCGCAAGTCTTCGCTGAAGACCCAGGTCGAACTGAGCTACGGCATCCTCGACCACTACCATCGCCTCGCCGGAACCGGAGAGCTCAGCGAAGAGGCTGCAAAGGCCGCCGCGCTGCAGGCGCTGGAGGTCATGCGCGCGCACAACGACACCTACTACTACAACATCTACGACACCGGCTATCACGTGCTCATGCACCCGTTCCGCAAGGATCTGGTGGGCAAGGACATGAAGGATTTCCGTACCGGCGATGGCATCCGCATCTACTACGACCAGATCGAAGCGGCCAAGGCCGGCGGCGGCTTCGTCGCCTACCGCTGGGCCAAGCCCGGCGAGAAGGGCGAGGTCGAAAAGGTCGCCTATGCCGGCATGTTCAAGCCCTGGAACTGGGTGGTCAGCAGCGGCGTCTACATGGATGACGTGCAGCAGCAGGCACTGGTCTTCACCGCCATCATGACCCTGGCCGGCGGCGTACTGGTGCTGATCGTGCTGGCGTTGAGCTGGGTCATCGGCAACCGCATCGCGCGACCGCTGAAGCAGGCCACCGCCGTGGCTGAAGGCATCGCCGGCGGCAAGCTGGACAGCCACATCGGCCCGCAGCCGCATGACGAACCCGGTCGCCTGCTCGAAGCGATGTCACGCATGCAGCAGCAGCTGCACGCGGTCATCAGTGGCCAGCGCGAAATGGCACGCCGTCACGATGAAGGTGAACTCAGCTACCGCATCGACGCCAGCGCCTTCCCCGGCGAGTACGGGCTGATGGTGCAGGAAACCAATGTCCTGGTCGGCAGCCACGTGCAGACCCTGCACGATGTACTGAACGTGGTGCAGCAGTACGCCGTCGGCGACCTCAGCGGCGACATCGCCCGCTACCCAGGCGAAAAGGCGGCGATGACCACCACCGTCGACACGGTCAAGGCCAACCTCGGCCGCATCAATGCCGAGATCAAGCAGCTGGCCAGTGCTGCAGCTGCGGGTGACTTCAGCCAGCGCGGCGACGCACAGCGCTTCGATCACGATTTCCGCACCATGCTGGAAAACCTCAACGCCATGATGGCGGTCAGTGATGACAACCTCGGCAAGCTCTCGCAGCTGCTGTCGTCCATCGCCGACGGCGACTTGACCGCCCGCATGCACGGTGACTACCAGGGCGTGTTCGCGCGCATGCGTGACGATGCCAACGCCACGGTCAGCCAGCTGACCCAGATCGTTGGCCAGATCCAGCTCAGTGCTTCCAGCATCACTTTGTCGGCCGGCGAAATAGCCTCGGGCAACAGCGACCTGTCGCGTCGCACCGAACAGCAGGCGGCCAATCTGGAAGAAACCGCCGCGTCGATGGAGGAACTGACCTCCACCGTGCGCCAGAACGCCGAACACGCGCGCCAGGCCAACCAGCTTGCCATCGGTGCGCACGGCGTGGCCTCGCAGGGCGGCAGCGTCGTTGGCCAGGTGGTCACCACCATGTCGGCCATCGAAGCGTCCTCGAAGAAGATCGCCGAGATCATTTCGGTCATCGATGGCATCGCCTTCCAGACCAACATCCTGGCACTGAACGCTGCGGTCGAATCCGCCCGTGCCGGCGAACAGGGCCGCGGTTTCGCTGTGGTCGCCAGCGAAGTGCGTACCCTCGCCCAGCGCTCGGCCGCCGCCGCCAAGGAGATCAAGGGGCTGATCGACGAATCGGTCGGCAAGGTCGCCGAAGGCTCCAGCCTGGTCCACCAGGCCGGCAGCACCATGGGCGAGATCGTCGCCTCGGTGCAGCGCGTCACCGACATCATGGCCGAGATTTCCGCCGCCTCGCAGGAACAGTCGGCCGGCATCGAGCAGGTCAACCAGACCGTGGTGCAGATGGACGAAACCACCCAGCAGAACGCCGCGCTGGTGGAAGAAGCCACTGCTGCAGCGCGGGCGATGGAGGAACAGGCCGCGCAGCTGGCCGACGCCGTGGCGATCTTCCGCCTCGACAACCAGGTTGCCGTCGCAGTGAAGGCGGTGACCGCCAAGGTCGCGCCGAAGGCCGCCAGTCCTGCGCCTTCGCGGCCGTTGTCGACGCCCGCACCGATCCGCCGTACCCACTCCAGCGCCGTCGTCTCCAACGACGGCGACTGGCAGGAATTCTGATCCTCGCGGCGGCTGCGGCCGCCGCCCCGCCGATGGACACGTCACCCGTGCAGAGCCCTACCCCCATCGTCAGCGGTACGCGCGAATTCGAGTTCGCCGACCGTGATTTCCGCCGCGTCTGCGACCTGATCTACCAGCGCGTGGGCATCGCCCTCGCCCCAGCCAAGCGCGACATGGTGTACGGACGCCTGTCGCGTCGGCTGCGCACGCTGGGCATGCGCAGTTTCCAGCAGTACCTGGATCACCTGGAACAGGGCGATGGTGACGAGTGGCAGGCATTCACCAATGCGCTGACCACCAATCTCACCGCGTTCTTCCGCGAGCCGCACCATTTCGACAAGCTGCGCGAGGAGCTGCAGCAGCGCAACGGCCGCGGCCCGCTGCTGCTGTGGTCGTGCGCCGCCTCCACCGGTGAAGAGCCCTACTCGATGGCGATCACCGCCTGCGAAGCGTTCGGCACTCTGAAGCCACCGGTGCGCATTGTCGCCACCGACGTCGATACCCAGGTCCTGGCCACCGCCGGGCGCGGTGTCTACAACATCGACCGTGTTGCTGGCCTCGATCCAGACCTGCGTCGCCGCTACTTCCAGCGTGGCAGCGGTCCCAACGAAGGCCAGTGCCGCGTGCTGCCGGCGCTGCGCGAGCTGATCGAGTTCCGCCCATTGAACCTGCTGGCACCGCGCTATGACGTCGGCGGTCCGTTCGACGCACTGTTCTGCCGCAACGTGATGATCTACTTCGACAAGCCGACCCAGCGCGCGATTCTTGGCCGCCTGGTCAACCACCTGGCCGACGACGGCCTGCTCTACACCGGCCACTCGGAGAACTACCTGCACGCCGCCGATCTGATCCAGCCCTGCGGCCGTACCCTGTACCGGCGCGCGCAGGGAGCCAGCGCATGAATGCTTCGCTGCGCACCGATGATGTGATGCGCTACCAGGACGCACGCTTCAAGACCATCGCCGCCAAGCTGCTGCCGACCCAGTACCTGGTGGTGGATGACACCACTGCGCTGACCACGACCCTCGGCTCCTGCGTGGCGGCATGCCTGCGCGACCCGGTGCTGAAGATCGGCGGCATGAACCACTTCCTGCTGCCCGAGGGCAACGCCGGCGACGGCGCGCCCGCACGCTATGGCAGCTATGCGATGGAACTGCTGATCAACGACATGCTCAAGCGCGGCGCCCACCGCAAGCGCATCGAGGCGAAGGTGTTCGGCGGTGCCAACGTGCTGAAGGGCTTCACCAGCAATCCGGTAGGCACGCGCAACGCCGAGTTCGTGCGTCAGTACCTGCAGGCCGAGCACATCCCGATCCTCGCCGAAGACCTGTGCGGCATCCACCCGCGCAAGATCTGGTTCTTCGCCGATACCGGCCGCGTCGTCGTGCAACGCCTGCCGCATGCACACGAAGCCGAAGTGGCCGCGACCGAATCGGCCGTGCGCGCACGCCTGTCCAAGGCCCCGGTCACCGGTGGCGTGGAGCTGTTCGAATGACCCTGACCGGCAACGCCCCCTGCCGGGTCCTGATCGTCGACGATTCTGCCGTCGTGCGGCAGATGCTCACCGAAATCCTGTCCAGCGATCCGGCCATCGATGTAGTCGGTACTGCCGCCGACCCGCTGCTGGCCCGCGAGAAGATCAAACGCCTGGCTCCGGACGTGATCACCCTGGACGTGGAAATGCCACGCATGGATGGCCTGGCGTTCCTGGAAAACCTGATGCGCCTGCACCCGCTGCCGGTGGTGATGATCTCTTCGCTGACCGAACGCGGTGCCGATACCACCCTGCAGGCGCTGGGGCTGGGCGCGGTGGACTTCGTCTCCAAGCCCAAGCTTGATGTAGCCCGCGGCCTGCAGGCCTATGCCGATGAAATCATCGCCAAGGTGAAGATGGCTGCGCGCTCACGGGTACGCCCGCTGGTGCGCGTGGCTGCACCGAAACTCACGCTGGACGCCGCCCCTGCCGTGCGTCCGGCAGCAACGCAGTTCCGCACCACCGACCGTCTGATCGCCATCGGCTCGTCGGCCGGTGGTACCGAAGCACTGCGTGTGGTGCTGGAAGGCATGCCCGCCGACGGCCCCGCAGTGGTGATGACCCAGCACCTGCCCGCCAGTTTCAGCACCGCCTTCGCCGAGCGTCTGGACCGCCATTCGGCGATGGCCGTACGCGAAGCCAGCGATGGCGAAGCGGTGCTGCCCGGCCACGCGTACCTGCCGCCCGGCGGCAAGCACCTGCGGATCATCCGCGACGGTGCGCGCTGGCGCTGTCGGGTCGACGACGGTCCGGCGGTAAACCGGCACAAGCCGGCGGTGGACGTGCTGTTCCGTTCGGTGGCGCAGGCCGCAGGTGGCAATGCCATCGGCGCCATCCTCACCGGCATGGGCGATGACGGCGCACGCGGCCTGCTGGAAATGCGCCAGGCCGGCGCCCCGACGCTGGTGCAGGACGAGGCCACCAGCGTGGTCTGGGGCATGCCCGGCGCAGCGTTCAAACTTGGCGCGGCCGAGGAACAGGTACCGCTGGAGCGCATTGCCGAGCGTTTGCTGGCGCTGGCACGCGGCTGATGGGACGGCTGTAGAGCCGAGCCCATGCTCGGCTGCTTTTCGGGCCCCGCTCCGGCAAGCCGAGCATGGGCTAGGCTCTGCCGGCCATCACGCAACAAAAAACTTCGGCATTCACCGGGGTTCTTCGGTTCAACGGGCTGCCCGCATCTGTGCTTTGATAGCCGTATTGCACAAGGAATGCTGCGCATGATCACAGGGATATGGAAGGCCGTGCTGACGGCCACACTGCTGTCACTGCCACTGGCACCCGCCGTCGCCAGTGGTGATCTGTTCTACTTCCAGGCCAAGCAGGGTGATGTGTTCTTCATGCTGATGCTGGTGGGGCGCGAAGACCCCGGCGCGGTGAGCGTCAGCTGGAAAGGCGCGTCGATCCCGAAGTATCCGAACGTTCATCGCCGCTACTACATCGAATTCGACCGCGCAAAGCGCCAGGCCTACGTGCGTCCGCTTACCCGTGATGGACTGCCCTGGTTCGAGATGGACGTCTCCGGCGGCCGGGGCAATGTGCTCTTTGCCGGGAAGCGCCTTCAAGGCACTGCCGACTGGACCATCCAGTAGCAGACAACCCTCGGAATGCGCCCGTGGTTCTCCGCTTCAACTGCCTGCCGGGCAATGCCCGGCACCGCCACATCACGCAGTCGCAGTCGCAGTTACGGTCCCGACACCGTGATCCGCACCTTTCCGCGCACCGGTACGCCATCCCTGCTGGCGGCGTTGTAGTTCCATCGATACGCCGCCTCCACGGCCGCCGCATCCAGCGCCGCCGATCCACTGCCGCGCGCGATCTCCACAGCATACGGGCGGCCCTGCTCGTCTACGTCCACCAGCAGCGTGGCCGCACCAGCTCCGCGCTCGGGTGGCTGATGGTTCTCAAGCTGCACGGGATGCTGCCGCTGCGAGTCGGCATCGACCGAGGCGTAGGTTTCCACCTTTTCGGCTGTCTCAGACCTTGACGCGTTGGCCCGGGCGATCTCCAGGAACTGTTCCTGCAGCAGGAACACCCTGCGCTCGTCAGCGCTCATCCGCGTATCGGCAGACGCTTCATCGGCCCGCACATCCTGCTGCGCGATTGCAGCCGGTGCCATGGCCCAGCCCGCCATCATCGCTGCCAGCGCTACCCAGTGTCGTCGATCCGCCAACATCCATGTCCTCCTGAAAAAGCAGGTCGAAGTCTAACGCGCAGCCAGCGCCGCTGGCGCCCACAAAAAAACCCCCGGCTTTCACCGGGGGTTCTTCGTTTACATCATCAACCGATCAGCAGGATCAGGCAGCGACCGTGTTGGCCACGTCCTGGTATTCCTCGATCTGGTCAAAGTTCATGTAGCGGTAGATCTCCGCGCCGCTGGCGGCGATCACGCCCACATCGGCCATGTACTCTTCCTTGGTCGGAATGCGGCCCAGGCGCGAGCAGATCGCGGCCAGTTCCGCCGAACCCAGGTACACGTTGGTGTTGCGGCCCAGACGGTTCGGGAAGTTGCGGGTCGAGGTCGACATCGCGGTGGAGCCTTCGCGGATCTGCGCCTGGTTGCCCATGCACAGCGAGCAGCCCGGCATTTCCATGCGTGCGCCGGTGGCGCCGAAGGTGCCGTACACGCCTTCCTTGGTCAGCTCGGACGCATCCATCTTGGTCGGCGGGGCCACCCACAGGCGGGTCGGCAGGTCGCGCTTGCCTTCCAGCAGCTTCGCAGCGGCACGGAAGTGACCGATGTTGGTCATGCACGAACCGATGAACACTTCGTCGATCTTCGCACCAGCGACTTCGGACAGGGTCTTCACGTCGTCCGGGTCGTTCGGGCAGGCCACGATCGGCTCGTGGATGTCGGCCAGGTCGATCTCGATGACGGCGGCGTACTCGGCGTCGGCATCCGGCTCCAGCAGCTCCGGGTTGGCCAGCCACGCTTCCATCTTCTCGATGCGACGCTGCAGCGAACGCGGATCCTGGTAACCCTCGGCGATCATCCACTTCAGCAGCGTGATGTTGCTGGTCAGGTACTCGATGATCGGTTCCTTGTTCAGGCGCACCGAGCAGCCGGCAGCCGAACGCTCGGCCGAGGCATCGGACAGTTCGAATGCCTGTTCGACCTTCAGTTCCGGCAGGCCTTCGATCTCCAGGATGCGACCGGAGAAGATGTTCTTCTTGCCAGCCTTGGCCACGGTCAGCAGGCCCGACTTGATCGCGTACAGCGGGATCGCGTTGACCAGGTCACGCAGGGTCACGCCCGGCTGCATCTTGCCCTTGAAACGCACAAGCACCGACTCCGGCATGTCCAGCGGCATGACGCCGGTGGCAGCGGCGAAGGCAACCAGGCCCGAACCGGCCGGGAACGAAATGCCCACCGGGAAACGGGTGTGCGAGTCACCACCGGTGCCGACGGTGTCCGGCAGCAGCATGCGGTTGAGCCAGCTGTGGATCACGCCGTCACCCGGACGCAGCGAGATGCCTCCGCGGGTGGAGATGAATTCCGGCAGGGTGTGGTGGGTCTTGACGTCCACCGGCTTCGGGTAGGCCGCGGTGTGGCAGAACGACTGCATCACCAGGTCGGCCGAGAAGCCCAGGCAGGCCAGGTCCTTCAGCTCGTCGCGGGTCATCGGGCCGGTGGTGTCCTGCGAGCCCACCGAGGTCATCTTCGGTTCGCAGTAGGTGCCCGGGCGCATACCCTGCCCTTCGGCCAGGCCACAGGCGCGGCCGACCATCTTCTGTGCCAGCGAGAAGCCCTTGCCGGTATCGGCCGGCTGCACCGGCAGGCGGAACAGGTCGGTCGGGGCCAGGCCCAGCGCTTCACGCGCCTTGCCGGTCAGGCCACGGCCGATGATCAGCGGAATGCGGCCACCGGCACGCACTTCGTCGAACAGTACTTCGGACTTGACCTGGAACTCGGCGATCACTTCGCCGTTCTTCAGCGCCTTGCCGTCGTACGGACGCAGCTCGACCACATCGCCGTGCTCCATCTTCGACACGTCCAGCTCGATCGGCAGCGCGCCGGCATCTTCCATGGTGTTGTAGAAGATCGGTGCGATCTTCGAACCCAGGCAGACGCCACCGGCGCGCTTGTTCGGGATGTACGGAATGTCATCACCGGTCCACCACAGCACGCTGTTGGTGGCCGACTTGCGCGAAGAACCGGTGCCGACCACGTCGCCGACATAGGCCACCAGGTGGCCCTTGTCCTTCAGCGACAGGATCTGCTGGATCGGGCCACGCTTGCCGTCTTCTTCCGGGGTGAACGCTGCATCGTCACGCTTGTTCTTCAGCATCGCCAGGGCGTGCATCGGAATGTCCGGGCGGGTGGTCGCGTCCGGTGCCGGCGACAGGTCGTCGGTATTGGTTTCGCCCGGCACCTTGAACACGGTGACGGTCAGGCTCTGCGGCACTTCCGGGTTGCTGGTGAACCACTCGGCATCGGCCCAGCTCTGCATCACGGACTGGGCGTTGGCGTTGCCGGCCTTGGCCTTTTCCTGCACGTCGTGGAAGGCGTCGAACACCAGCAGGGTCTTCTTCAGCGCGTCGGCAGCGATGGCGCCGACGCTGGCGTCGTCCAGCAGCTGCACCAGCGGCGCGACGTTGTAGCCGCCCAGCATGGTGCCCAGCAGTTCGGTGGCGCGCTCGCGGCTGATCAGCGGGTTCTGCTCGCTGCCCAGTGCGATCGCGGCCAGGTACGAGGCCTTGACCTTGGCAGCGTCATCGACGCCGGCCGGCACCCGGTGGGTCAGCAGGTCGAGCAGGAACTCGGCCTCGCCCTGCGGCGGGTTCTTCAGCAGTTCGATGACATCGGCCGTCTGCTGCGCGGTCAGCGGCAGGGGCGGGATGCCAAGCGCAGCGCGCTCGGCGACGTGGTGGCGGTAGGCTTCCAACATGACAACTCCCGGGTAATGCGTGAGGTGAATAAAAAGTGGGCTCAGGCTTGCGGCACGATCAGCTTCAGGCCCTTGAAGTAGTCGCGATAAAACGTGTCGTTCCAGGTGATCAGGCCATCGCACTGCAGCAGGGCGTGGGCACCGATCATGAATTCGTCCAGGCCACGGCGCTGGCCGCTGCCGCGCTGGCGATGGCGGCGGTGCATTTCACCGGCGCGCAGTGCCGATTTGGCTTCCAGCGCGTTGAAGTGCACGCCCATTTCTTCCAGCGCTTCCAGTACCTCGGCACCGCCGCGCAGGGCGGCGCAGATCTCGGCCAGGGTGGCGCCGCAGACCACCACGCGGCCGCCGACCAGGCTCTGCCGCAGGCAGGCTTCCACCGCATCGGCCTGCGGGCCGTTGCTGAGCAGTTCGACCAGCACCGGTGAATCGACGGCGATCATCACCGCTTACTCCTCGTCGCGCAGGTCGCGCACGGCCGCGTCGGCCGATTCGAAGCCGTCCAGCGAGAACTTGCCGCGGGCGCGGGAGATCGCATCGTCCACGCTCTTGCGCAGGATGATCCGGCTGCCTTCCAGCTCCACCTTCAGCAAGGTGCCCTTGGTCAGGCCCAGCGCATCACGCACTGCCTTGGGCAGGGTGATCTGTCCGCGTTCAGCAACGGTGGCTTCCATGGGGTACGCCTCAAAAAGTATGTATGAATTATACATACCCGTCGCATCCGGAACAAACCACCTGATATGTGACCTTCATCCCGCGTCAGTCGCATCCGGGGGTTAGACTCCCTCGGCAGCCCTGCTGCGCTCCGGCTGGACGCCCCCGGCGCTCCTACCGCACCTATCCGCTCCATAAATAAGGAAGTTTCATGCGCGCTCTCACTCTTGCCCTGATGCTGGCTGCCCCGTTGGCCCTGTCGGTCCCGGCGGCCCACGCCTTCAACCCGTTCGGTGCCTACGTAACCGGCACCGAGATCACCCCGGCGCAGATGGACGCGGCGGAGATCGGCAAGACCACCCAGAAGCAGGTCAGCGAGGCCTTTGGTGCACCCAATCGCCGCGAGCAGCTGGGCGACACCCAGGTCTGGTACTACGACTTCACCAAGATCAAGAGCTTCGGCAAGAACATCAACGAATCGACCGTCTTCGAATTCAACAAGGCCGGCGTGCTGACCGCCAAGTCCAAGAGCAACGGCACCAGTGGCGCCAAGACCGGCAACCCGCTGCTGGATGCCGCCAACGGCAAGTAACTCCTGCAGCCGATGCATTCCTGGACGGGGCGCCCATGAGCGCCCCGTCTGCGTGCGGGCCGGCGCAAAAACGATGGGTACGCTGACACGAAGGCTACACACATCGCTGTAACCTTGCGTTCCAAGCCTGCCGGGTCATTGCCGGGCGCTGGATCGCCGATACTGGGCAGGATCCGGGGCCGGAGTGCCACCGGCAAACGCAAGCAGGCCCGCCCATGCGGGCCACTGCAAGCCATCCGCAAGAGGAGTCATCCCGCATGAGCGATTCGTTCTCCACCCGCAGCCAGCTGGACGTCGGCGGCAAGACCTACGACTACTTCAGCCTGCCCAAGCTGGGCCAGCGCTTCGACATCTCCCACCTGCCCTACTCGATGAAGATCCTGCTGGAGAATCTGCTCCGGCACGAGGATGGCGGCGTCACCGTCGGCAAGGATCACATCGAGGCCGTCGCCCGCTGGCAGCCCAGCGCAGAGCCCGACACCGAAATCGCCTTCATGCCCGCACGCGTGGTGCTGCAGGACTTCACCGGCGTGCCCTGCGTGGTCGACCTGGCCGCGATGCGCGATGCCGTGGTCAAGCTGGGCGGTCGCCCCGAACAGATCAATCCGCTGATCCCCTCCGAACTGGTCATCGACCACTCGGTGCAGGTGGATGTGTTCGGCAAGCCCGACGCACTGGACCTCAACGGCAAGATCGAGTTCCAGCGCAACCAGGAACGCTACGGCTTCCTGCGCTGGGGCCAGAAGGCCTTCGACAACTTCAAGGTGGTGCCGCCCAACACCGGCATCGTCCACCAGGTCAACCTGGAAAACCTGGCCCGCGTGGTGATGACCGCGGACAAGGACGGCAAGGCCATCGCCTACCCCGATACCGTGTTCGGCACCGACAGCCACACCACGATGATCAACGGCATCGGCGTGCTCGGCTGGGGCGTGGGCGGCATCGAGGCAGAAGCAGCCATGCTCGGCCAGCCCTCGTCGATGCTGATTCCGCAGGTGGTCGGCTTCAAGCTGACCGGCAAGCTGCCCGAAGGCGCCACCGCCACCGACCTGGTGCTGACCGTCACCCAGATGCTGCGCAAGCTCGGCGTGGTCGGCAAGTTCGTCGAGTTCTATGGCGACGGCCTGCAGCACCTGCCACTGGCCGACCGCGCGACCATCGGCAACATGGCCCCGGAATACGGCGCCACCTGCGGCATCTTCCCGATCGACAACGAATCGCTGACCTACCTGCGCCTGTCCGGCCGCAGCGAAGAGCAGATCGCCCTGGTCGAAGCCTATGCCAAGGCGCAGGGCCTGTGGCACGACGCCAACAGCCCGCATGCGCAGTACAGCACCACGCTGGAACTGGACATGGGCACGGTGAAGCCCTCGCTGGCCGGCCCCAAGCGCCCGCAGGACCGCGTGCTGCTGGAAGACGTGCAGAAGAACTACCGCGACGCGCTGGTCGGCATGACCGCCAACCGTGACAAGCGCAGCGAGGATGTCTCCACCTTCGTCAATGAAGGCGGCGGCGCCGCCGTGGGCAACGAGCAGTTGGCCAAGGGCTACGCCGACATCGAAATGGACGGCAGGAAGGTGCGGCTGAAGGATGGCGCGGTGGTCATCGCCGCCATCACCTCGTGTACCAACACCTCCAACCCGGCGGTGATGATCGGCGCCGGCCTGCTGGCCCGCAACGCGGCCGCCAAGGGCCTGGATCGCAAGCCATGGGTCAAGACCTCGCTCGGCCCAGGCTCGCGTGTGGTCACCGACTATCTGGAAAAGGCCGGTGTACTCACCGAGCTGGAAAAGATCGGCTTCTATGTGGTCGGCTATGGCTGCACCACCTGCATCGGCAACTCCGGCCCGCTGCCGACCGAAGTCAGCGCCGGCATCGCCAGTGGTGATCTGGTGGTGACCTCGGTGCTGTCGGGCAATCGCAACTTCGAGGGCCGCGTGCACCCCGAAGTGAAGATGAACTACCTGGCCAGCCCGCCGCTGGTGGTGGCCTACGCCATCGCCGGCACCACCGACATCGACCTGACCACCGAGCCGCTGGGCACCGGCAGCGATGGCCAGCCGGTGTACCTGCGCGACATCTGGCCGAGCAACAAGGAAATCGGCGACGTCATCGCCGCTACCGTCGGCCCGGAGATGTTCAAGCAGAACTACGCCGACGTGTTCAAGGGCGATACCCGCTGGAACACCATCGCCTCGCCGGACGGTGATCTGTACGAATGGAGCGACGCCTCCACCTACATCAAGAACCCGCCGTACTTCGACGGCATGACCATGCAGGTCGGCACCATCGATGACGTGCACGGCGCGCGGGTGATGGGCCTGTTCGGCGATTCGATCACCACCGACCACATCTCCCCGGCCGGCAACATCAAGAAGGATTCGCCGGCAGGCCGCTTCCTGCAGGAGCGCGGCGTGCAGCCGGCCGACTTCAACAGCTACGGCAGCCGCCGCGGCAACGATGACGTGATGGTCCGCGGCACCTTCGCCAACATCCGCATCAAGAACCTGATGTTCGGTGGCGAAGAAGGCGGCAACACCCTGTACTACCCGGCCAACGGCGGCCAGCCGGAAAAGCTGGCGATCTACGATGCCGCCATGAAGTACAAGGCCGACAAGGTGCCGCTGGTGGTGCTGGCCGGCAAGGAATACGGCACCGGTTCCTCGCGCGACTGGGCCGCCAAGGGCACCCTGCTGCTGGGCGTGAAGGCGGTCATCGCCGAGAGCTTCGAACGCATCCATCGTTCGAACCTGGTCGGCATGGGCGTGCTGCCGCTGCAGTTCCGCAACGGCGAAAACGCACAGTCGCTGGGCCTGGATGGTTCGGAAGTGATCGATGTCACCGGCCTGCAGGATGGCGCCAGCAAGCGCGCCACGGTCACCGCGACCAAGGCTGATGGCACGAAGAAGACCTTCGAAGCCTCGGTGATGCTGCTGACCCCGAAGGAAGTGGAGTACTTCCGCCACGGCGGCCTGCTGCAGTACGTACTGCGCCAGCTGGCTGCGCGTTGATCGATCGCACTGCATAGGTAGAGCCAGGCCATGCCTGGCTGCTGTCAGCGGAAAGACGAAAGGGCCGGATCCTCGCAGATCCGGCCCTTTGCTTTACACGTTATGGGCGCACAGCAAACAGATGCCACGCGGTCCGCTGCGGGGGCCCATGCGCATCCAGAAAGCCCAGCCCCTCTTCCCACAGCGTGTGCCCGTCGGCCGCATCGACATTGATGACCTGCACCACCATCACACCTCCCGCATGCGGGGTGTCCTCCATGCGGTAGCAGACCGCCCCCTGGCCATTGCGATACAGGTTGAACTGGAATCCCGACGGGCACTGCACGCCGGTCACCTGATAGCCGCTGACCACTCCACTGTCCATGGTATTCATGTGGATCGAGTAGAGCGCCAGCCCGCCCGCATGCGGAGCCAGCTGCAGGCGCACCGGCGCGGTTTCACCCAGCACCAGCACCGGGAAATCCAGCTGCACAGGAGGGGCGGCCACCGCCGCCGGCAGGCAGCAAAGGGAGAAAATCAGGGAAACAACCAGGGTACGGACCATCGCGCGACTCCTTCAGAAGCATGTCGAGCGATGATTGCAGTCGGCAGGTACGGCTGTCTTTCAGAGAACGACGAAATCCTCATCACCCACCCTTATCGCCGCGGTGCATCCGGGTCGGTACGCAGCGCCTTCAACAGGCCCCACATATAGAACGCCAGGATGAACGAGAACGGCAGGCCGCACAGCACCACCGCTGTCTGCATCGCGCTGAAGTTGCCGGCCAGCAGCAGGCCGACGCTGGCCACGGTGATGCCCGCCGCCCAGAACACGCGCAGCCAGATCGGCGCGTCATGCCCATCCTCCACGCCATCGTCGACACGCCGGGTGCACAGGTTGGCGATCATCAGCGTGCCCGAATCGACCGGGGTCAGGAACAACACGAAACCGATCACCACCGCCGCGCCGGCGATGTACGGCGCTGCAGGCAGATACTCCAGCAGCTTGAACAGGGTCATCGCCGCATCATGCTGGGCCACTTCGCCCAGTGCCGCCTGGCCGTGGTTCAGCACCAGGTCGATGGCGGTGTTGCCGAAGATCGACAGCCACGCCAGGGTGAAGCCGAGAGGGATCAGCAGCACGCCCATAATCACTTCGCGGATGGTGCGGCCGCGCGAGATGCGCGCCACGAACAGGCCCACGAACGGCGCCCAGGCAATCCACCACGCCCAGTAGAACAGCGTCCACGAGCCCATCCACTCACGCCCCTTCGGGTCATTGAGGTACATGTCGAAGCTCTTGCGCACGAACGCGCCCAGATAGTCGCCGGTGTTCTGCACCAGGCCGTCGAACAGATGCAGGGTCGGCCCGGTTACCAGCACGAACAGCAGCAACAGGCACAGCAGGCGCACGTTGAGGTTGGACAACCAGGCGATGCCCTTCTCCACACCGGCAACGACGCCGATGGTGGCCACGACCATCATCACCAGCACGATCGCCACCAGCACCTGCGGCGTATCCGGGATGTGGAACAGGTAGACCAGGCCGGACTGCACCACCAGCGCACCGATGCCGAGGTTGGTAACCATCGAGATCAGCGTCGCCAGGATGCCGAAGCCATCGACCATGTCACCGATGCGGCCATGGATGCGCTCGCCGAAGATCGGGTACAGCGCCGAACGCAGCGCCAGCGGCAGGTTGCGTCGATAGGCAAAGTAGCCCAGCGCCACGCCGACCAGCGCGTACAGCGCCCAACCGTGCAGGCCCCAGTGCAGGAAGGTCAGCACCATCGCTTCGCGGCCGGCCGCAACCGTGCCGCCGGGCTGCCCGGGCGGGTTGAGGAAATGGTCCAGCGGCTCGTAGGCGCCGTAGTACAGCAGCGCGATGCCGATGCCGGCCGAGAACAGCATCGACACCCAGGCCACGTAGCCGAAGGCGGGCGACTCCTCGTTATGACCCAGGCGGATGCGGCCATACGGCGAGAACGCCAGCCACAGCACGAAACCCAGGCAGGCCACGATCAACAGCATGTACCACCAGCCGAACGCCGCCGAGACCTCGGCCTGCGCCCATTGCAGCCAGTGCTCGCTGGCCTGCGGGAAGAACACGGTCAACGCACCGAGGATGCCGATGGAGACCGACGAACTGAAGAACACGAAACGGTTCAAGCGCAGGGGCGAGCGCTTGGGATGAGCCAGGGAAGACATGGGGTCGTCTCATCAGTCCAGGGGGGCACATGGGCGGGGCCGGACCGGAAACCGGGCCCATGGCGTGGGGGCGCGACCGGCATCGTAGGGTTTATTGATTGAACGTTCAATCAATAAAAAGTATGATCTTCACCAGCCCGGCATCCCGGGTCGCAATCCGTGGAGAGACAATGCCGAAGAAAGGCGTGGAACCGGTCCGCCGCGAGCAGTTGATCCGGGCCACTTTCCAGACCATCGACGAGATCGGCATGGCCGATGCCACCGTCGCCACCATCGCAAAGAAGGCCGGCCTGTCCAGCGGCATCGTCGCCCACTACTTCGGCGACAAGGACGGGCTGCTCAATGCCGCGATGCGGCAGATCCTGCGCGAGCTGAAGGCCGCCGTCGCCCGCTATCGCGACGCCGCGCCGGATGACGCACGTTCACAGCTTCGCGCCATCGTCGATGGCAACTTCGACGACAGCCAGACCAACGGGACCGCCATGCGTGTATGGCTGACGTTCTGGGCCGCGAGCATGCACCAGCCGGAACTGACCCGGCTGCAGCGCGCCAACGACCAGCGACTGTTCTCCAACCTCTGTCACCAGTTCAACCGCCAGCTGCCGCATGCGCAGGCACGCCTGTCCGCACGCGGACTGGCCGCCATGATCGACGGCCTGTGGCTGCGTGGCAGCCTGGTCGGCGGTGACTTCAACGCCGACAAGGCACGCCGCATCGCCTACGGCTACATCGATTTCCAATTGCAGGCCAACGCGCCCTGAGCGCGCCAGCAACCCGCCCCACCCCTTCCAGGAGCAAGCCGATGACCACCCTGCCCGTGCAACAGCTCTACATCCACGGCCGCCGCGTCGATGCCACCAGTGGCAAGACCTTCCAGACCATCAACCCGGCCACTGGCCAGGTGCTGGCCGACGTGCAGATCGCCAGCCAGGCCGATGTCGAGCGCGCGGTTGAAAGCGCCAGTGAAGGCCAGAAGGTGTGGGCAGCGATGACCGCGATGGAGCGCTCACGCATCCTGCGCCGCGCCGTCGAGATCCTTCGCGAGCGCAATGACGAGCTGGCCCACCTGGAAACCCTGGATACCGGCAAGGCACTGGCCGAAACCACCACCGTGGACATCGTCACCGGCGCCGACGTGCTGGAGTACTACGCCGGCCTGGCCACCGCCATCGAAGGCATCCAGCTGCCGCTGCGCGAATCGAGCTTCTTCTATACCCGCCGCGAGCCGCTGGGCGTGGTCGCCGGCATCGGCGCCTGGAACTACCCGATCCAGATCGCCATGTGGAAGTCGGCCCCGGCCCTGGCCGCCGGCAACGCGATGGTCTTCAAGCCGTCCGAAGTGACCCCGCTGACCGCGATCAAGCTCGCCGAGATCTACACCGAAGCCGGCGTGCCGGACGGCGTGTTCAACGTCGTGCAGGGCCCTGGCCGCGAGATCGGCAACTGGCTGACCGAGCACCCGGTTATCGAGAAGATCTCCTTCACCGGCGGCGTCGCCACCGGCAAGAAGGTCATGGCCAGCGCCGCGTCGTCGTCGCTGAAGGAAGTGACGATGGAACTGGGCGGCAAGTCGCCGCTGGTGATCTGTGACGACGCCGATCTGGACCGCGCCGCCGACATCGCAGTGATGGCCAACTTCTTCAGCTCCGGCCAGGTCTGCACCAACGGCACCCGCGTGTTCGTGCCGCGCAGCATGCTGGCCGCGTTCGAGGCCGCCGTGGTCGAGCGCGTCAAGCGCATCCGCATCGGCGACCCGATGGCCGCCGAGACCAACTTCGGCCCGCTGACCAGCTTCCCGCACATGGAAAACGTGCTGCGCTTCATCGAAAGCGGCAAGAGCGAAGGCGCGCGCCTGCTGACCGGCGGCGGTCGTGCCACCGATGCAGCCCTGGCTGATGGCGCCTATGTGCTGCCCACAGTGTTCTCCGACTGCCGCGATGACATGACGATTGTCCGCGAAGAAATCTTCGGGCCGGTGATGAGCATCCTCGCCTACGACGACGAGGACGAAGTGGTGCGTCGCGCCAACGACACCACCTTCGGCCTGGCCGCAGGCGTGGTCAGCAAGGACATCAGCCGCGCACATCGCATCATCCATCGCCTGGAAGCCGGCATCTGCTGGATCAACACCTGGGGCGAGTCGCCGGCCGAAATGCCGGTGGGTGGTTACAAGCAGTCCGGCGTCGGCCGCGAGAACGGCATCTCCACCCTCGGCCACTACACCCGCATCAAGTCGGTGCAGGTCGAACTGGGCGACTACGCCAGCGTGTTCTGACCGGCGCGCCCTGAGCACCGCCCATCGTCCGGCCACCGCGCCGATCCGACATTCCGCCGGGACGCCTGCATGCAGCGCGCCCGGCCTGCAGGAGAGCAACCATGAGCACCCATAACGAGTACGACTACATCATCATCGGCGCCGGTTCGGCCGGCAACGTGCTGGCCACCCGCCTCACCGAAGATGCCGACGTCAGCGTGCTGCTGCTGGAAGCCGGTGGCCCGGACTACCGGCTCGACTTCCGTACCCAGATGCCGGCCGCGCTGGCCTTTCCGCTGCAGGGCAAGCGCTACAACTGGGCGTACAAGACCGATCCCGAGCCCTTCATGAACAACCGCCGGATGGATTGCGGTCGTGGCAAGGGCCTGGGCGGTTCGTCGCTGATCAACGGCATGTGCTACATCCGCGGCAACGCGATGGACTACGACAACTGGGCCGGCATGCCGGGCCTGGAAGACTGGACCTACCTGGACTGCCTGCCGTACTTCCGCAAGGCCGAAACCCGCGACATCGGCGCCAATGACTACCACGGCGGCGACGGCCCGCTGCGCGTCACCACGCCCAAGGCCGGCAACAACGAACTGTTCGCGGCGATGGTCGAGGCCGGCGTACAGGCCGGTTACCCGCGCACCGACGACCTCAACGGCTACCAGCAGGAAGGCTTCGGCCCGATGGACCGCACGGTCACGCCGAAGGGCCGTCGTTCCAGCACCGCGCGTGGCTATCTGGACCTGGCCAAACCGCGCCCGAACCTGACCATCGTCACCCACGCGCTGACCGACCGCATCCTGTTCTCGGGCAAGCGCGCAGTGGGCGTGCAGTGGCTGCACAACGACCAGCCGCAGCGCGCCACCGCACGCCGCGAAGTGCTGTTGTGCGGCGGCGCCATCGCCTCGCCGCAGATCCTGCAGCGCTCCGGCGTCGGCCCGGCCGACCTGCTGCGCAGCCTGGACATCGACCTGGTGCACCACCTGCCCGGCGTCGGCGCCAACCTGCAGGATCATCTGGAAATGTACCTGCAGTACGAGTGCAAGAAGCCGGTCTCGCTGGCCCCGGCACTGAAGCTGTACAACCAGCCGGCAATCGGCGCCGAATGGCTGTTCCTGGGCACCGGCATCGGCGCCAGCAATCAGTTCGAGGCGGGCGGCTTCATTCGCAGCGATGCCGAATTCGACTGGCCCAACCTGCAGTATCACTTCCTGCCGGTGGCGATCAATTACAACGGCTCCAACCCGATCAAGGCGCACAGCTTCCAGATGCATGTCGGCTCGATGCGCTCGCCGAGCCGTGGCCGCATCCACGTACGCTCGAAGGACCCGCGCGAAGATCCCAGCATCCTGTTCAACTACATGTCGCACGACCAGGACTGGCGCGAATTCCGCTCGGCGATCCGGATCACCCGCGAGATCTTCGCGCAGCCGGCGCTGGCACCGTACAGCGGTCGCGAAATCTCGCCGGGCAGCGCGCTGCAGACCGATGCGCAGATCGATGCGTTCGTGCGCGAGCATGCCGAGACCGCCTACCACCCGTCCTGCTCGAACAAGATGGGCCACGCTGATGATCCGATGGCGGTAGTCGACGGCCAGGGTCGCGTGCATGGCCTGGAAGGCCTGCGCATCGTCGATGCCTCGATCATGCCGCAGGTGGTCACCGGCAACCTCAACGCACCGACCATCATGATCGCCGAGAAGCTGGCCGATGTGATCCGTGGCCGCACTCCGCTGCCGCGCAGCACTGCACCGTACTTCAAGGCCAACGGCGCGCCGGTACGCAGCCGCGGCTGACGCGGCTACTCCGCCGGGCACGGCCCGGCGCTACCGGCACCTTTGCCCCCTTCGGTAGCGCCGGGCCATGCCCGGCGTCTTTTGCCGCATCCAGCCGCTACGCGGCGGGCCTCTTCGCGTTTTCCCTACGGGGCGGTATGCTGCGGAGAGCGGTTCTGGCGGATACTGTCCGCGCCGCACCCATCATCACGATTCCTGGAGGGGGAATATGAGTCTGGATCGTCCCTGGCTGCAGAGCTATCCGAAAGGCGTTCCCGCCGAAATCGACGTCAACGAGTTCCATTCGGTAGTTTCGGTCTTCGACGCCTCCGTCGCGAAGTTCCGCGACCGACCGGCCTACTCCAGTTTCGGCAAGACCCTCACCTACGGTGAGACCGACGCCCTGGTCGAGCAGTTCGCCGCTTACCTGCTGGGCGAGCTGAAGCTCAAGAAGGGCGACCGCGTCGCCCTGATGATGCCCAACTGCCTGCAGTACCCGGTGGCGACCTTCGGCGTGCTGCGTGCCGGCTTGACCGTGGTCAACGTCAACCCGCTGTACACCGCGCGCGAGCTGAAGCATCAGCTGGTCGACGCCGGGGTTGCCGCGATCGTGGTGGTGGACAACTTCGGCGACACCGTCGAACAGGTCATCGCCGATACGCCGGTCAAGCATGTGGTCACCACCGGCCTGGGCGACCTGCTCGGCACCAAGGGCGTGATCGTCAACTTCGTGCTCAAGTACATCAAGAAGATGGTGCCCAACTACCATCTGAAGGGCGCGGTGCGCTTCAAGCAGGCGCTCAAGCTGGGCAGCCGCCACACCCTGCCGAAGGTCGAGATCGACCACGACGACGTGGCGTTCCTGCAGTACACCGGCGGCACCACCGGTGTGGCCAAGGGCGCGATGCTGACCAACCGCAACCTGATCGCCAACATGCAGCAGGCCTCGGCCTGGATCAGCGCATCGGGCATCGAGATGGGCAAGGAATGGATCATCACCGCCCTGCCGCTGTACCACATCTTCGCGTTGACGGCGAACGGCCTGGTCTTCATGAAGTTCGGTGGCTGCAACCACCTCATCACCAACCCGCGTGACATGAAGGGCTTCGTCAAGGAGCTCAAGTCGGTGCGCTTCACCGCGATCACCGGCGTCAACACGCTGTTCAACGGCCTGCTCAACACCCCCGGCTTCGACACCGTCGATTTCTCCTCGCTGAAGGTGACCCTGGGCGGCGGCATGGCCGTGCAGCGTGCGGTCGCCGAGCGCTGGAAGAAGACCACCGGCGTCACCCTGGTCGAGGCCTACGGCCTGACCGAGACCTCGCCGGCGGCCTGCATCAACCCGCTTACCCTGGCCGAGTACAACGGCTCGATCGGCCTGCCGATTCCGTCCACCGATGCCTGCATCAAGGACGACAACGGCAACATCCTGGCGCTGGGTGAAGTGGGCGAACTGTGCATCCGCGGCCCGCAGGTGATGAAGGGCTACTGGCAGCGCCCCGAGGAAACCGCCAAGGCCATCGACGCCGACGACTGGCTGCACACCGGTGACATGGCGAAGATGGACGAGCACGGCTTCTTCTACATCGTCGACCGCAAGAAGGACATGATCCTGGTGTCCGGCTTCAACGTGTACCCCAATGAAGTCGAAGACGTGATCGCGATGATGCCGGGCGTGCTGGAAGTGGCCGCAGTCGGCGTACCGGACGAGAAGTCCGGCGAGGTGGTCAAGGTGGTCATCGTCAAGAAGGACCCGAACCTGACCGCCGAGATGGTCAAGGAACACGCCCGGGCCAACCTGACCGGCTACAAGCACCCCAGAATCGTTGAATTCCGAAAAGAGCTGCCGAAGACCAACGTCGGCAAGATCCTGCGTCGCGAACTCCGCGATACGCCCGCCCCGTAAGGGTTTGCGGAAAGTTGAACGCGCTCAGGCCCGGGTCGGCAACGACCCGGGCCTTTTCGCGTGCGTGGGCCCGGGGCCGGTGTAGCATCGCCGCGTGAGTGGACCGTTCGGCCCGCCGGCCACCACCTTGATCTGCGGGCCGCACCGCCGAGGACCCTTCCATGAGTACCATCGAAAAGCTGCCCAGCAGCGGCTCGCCCTATGCCACCATCCGCACCCAGGACAGCGCCGACGGCGCCGCCCACTGGCTGTTCATGCACGCCGACGCCTCCACCGGCGTGCGTCCCTGCTGCCGCAAGGACATGCTGGACGAAATGTGGAGCTACATGAGCGCCATCACCCGCGGCCCGGCGCAGCGCCACAGCGGCCAGCTGCGCCATTTCGTGCTGGCCTCCGACGCCGCCGCCTACAACCTGGGCGGCGACCTGGACCTGTTCACCCGGCTGATCCGGGAAGGCAACCGCGACCTGCTGCTGACCTACGCCCAACGCTGCGTGGAAGGCGTGCACCACCTGCACACCGGCTTCGGCGGCGACGTCCGCTCGATCGCCCTGATCCAGGGCGACGCATTGGGTGGCGGCCTGGAAATGGCACTGGCCTGCCACACCATCGTGGCCGAGGAAGGCTGCGGCATGGGCCTGCCCGAAGTGCTGTTCGGCCTGTTCCCGGGCATGGGCGCCTATTCGTTCCTGTGCCGCCGGGTGTCACCGCAGCTGGCCGAGAAGATCATCCTCGACGGCCGTGTCTACAGCGCCGAGGAGATGCACGCGATGGGCGTGGTCGACGTTCTGGTCAGGAAAGGTGAAGGCCGCAGTGCAGTGGAAGAGATGATCCGCCAGCAGCAGCGCCTGCCGCAGTCGTACCTGGCAATGAATGCCGCGCGCAACCTGGCGCAGGCGGTCAGCTATGACGAACTGCTGGAAATCACCAAGGTCTGGGTCGATTCGGCACTGGCCCTGGGCGATCGTTCGCTGCGCACCATGGACCGTTTGATCAAGGCGCAGACCCGACGCGCCAATCTGGATGTGGCCTGATACGTTCCCCTCCCCCGCAGGGTTCAAGCCCGGCTGGCCACCGGGCTTTTTTTATGGGGCGCGCGAGCATGGGTAACCCGCCGCACAGGTCGGGCAGGCCCGGCGCTAGCGTTCGCCGTCGTCGGCCACGCCACGTGCCTTGCGTTCGGCGCGCGCATCGAGTGCATGCCGGCCTTCCTTGATCGCCCCCTGCAGCACCGCAAGACGCTGCCGCCATTCGGCTTTCAGCTGCCAATCGGCCATCCGCATCAATTCACCGGCGCGGTTGGACGCGCGTATCAGGCCGAGGTTGCTGGCCACACCCTTGATCGCATGCGACTGCTCGCGGAAAGCGTCCCAGCGTGCCGCTTCGCCATCGCCTTCGGCCTTGCGCAGGCACGATTCGGCATCATCCAGGCACTGGCGGATGAACTCGCGTTCGAAACCCTCGCCCATTCCCAGCGACGCCAGTTCATCCAGCACGCCGGTATCAAGCACGCCATCGAGGTTGGTGACGGTGCGCACGATCGGCGGCGCACTGGACTTGAGCTGGGCGTTGTTGGCGATCTCGGCCAGGGTGTCCAGCAGGCGCACGGCCACCACAGGCTTGGCCAGGAACGCGTGTGCACCGGCCTGGGTACAGCGCTGGATCGCTTCGGGAGTAACGTCGGCGCTGAGCACCAGCACTGGCGTGCGCGGGCCGCCACCGGCCTGCATCACCCGCAGCTCCTTCAGCATGTCCAGGCCACTCATGCCCGGCATGTGCAGATCGACGATGGCCGCATCGAACTCGCTTTCGGCCAGTGCGTCGAGCACTGCCTCGCCACCATCGACGCACAGCACCTTGTGCCCGGCCTTCTGCAGAAGCCGCTGCAGCACCATGCGGTTGGCCTCGTGGTCGTCGGCGACCAGGATCTGCATGCTGCGCACCCGCGCGCGATGGCGCAGGAACGGGTCGGCGAACGCAATGACGTTGCCGCCAGCATCGGCTTCGTCGCCCGCAGCAAGGGTCGGCACCGCACCTGGGACCACCGGCTGCGGCGGCGCGAACGGCAGTTCCACCCAGAAGTGGCTGCCCTGCGGCGGGTTGTCCAGATACCCGATCTCGCCGTCCATCGCTTCGACCAGCCCCTTGGCGATGGTCGTGCCCAGGCCGGTACCTTCATGACGACGGGCCATGCTGACGTCGGCCTGCTCGAAGGCCTCGAACAGACGCGGGCGCATCGCCGGTGCGACGCCGATGCCGGTATCGAGAATGTCGAAGCGCAGCCGCACCCCACCCTGCGTGTCTGCATGGACAACGCAGACGCGGATCTCGACCCGGCCATGATCGGTGAACTTGACCGCGTTGCCGGCCAGGTTGAGCAGGATCTGCCGCAGATGCCCGACATCGCCGCGCAACGTCGGCGGCACGGTCTCGGCTACCTTCACCCGATAGTCCAGGCGCTTGGCCTTGGCCTGCGGCAACAGGATCAGGCCGATGGCCTGGATCACCTCGGAAAGGACGAAATCCTCGGCAACGACGCGCAGTTTGCCGGCCTCGATCGCCGAGATGTCCAGCACTTCCTCGACCAGCGCCAGCAGGCTGCGCGATGACGCCTGGATGGTACTCACGCACTCACGCTGTTCGTCGTCCAGGCGCGTGGTCGCCAATACTTCTGTCATGCCATTCAATCCATTGAGTGGGGTACGAAACTCGTGGCTCATGTTGGCCAGGAATCGACTCTTGGCTTCGCTGGCGCGCCGCGCCTCGGCCATCGCTTCGGTCAACTGCCGCAGCAGCGTGGAAAAATACAGGGGAACCGCCGCCAGGCCAAGCCACAGGCCGATGGCCAGGCGTGCGTTCTGCTGCCAGTACGGGGTGGACAGTGCGGTGCTGCCGAAGCTGACCATCGCCATCGCCACAGCCACATACAGGTAGTGGTTGCCGAAGCGCATGCCGTTGCCCACCGTCACCCACATCACCACGATGTAGACCCACGACAGCGGCTCACCCATCTGGATCATGCCGGCGGCGATCAGCCCGTAGTCGGCCAGCATGCCCAGCACGCGCCGGGGATCGGAGCGCTGCGGTCGCCACAGCAGCCAGCCGAACAACAGCAGCGACAGGCTCAGGCCGGTCAGCACGATCGCCAGCACACCGACATACTGGCTGTGCGGCAGTTCATGCCGTGCCGAAGGCAGCAGCACGTACGCCAGGATCAGACTGATCAGGATGATGCGGACGATCTGCTGTCCGTGCTCGCTGTCCTGTCGCTGGGACAGGCGCAGCCGCAATCGCGACAGCAGGCGTTTCACGCGCCCAGTCCCGGCCGTGCAGAGGCGATGGAGTGCTCGGCGCAGATCTGTTCCAGCTGCTCGCGGCCGCGCAGCAATGCATCCACGCAACGCGGATCGAACAGACGCCCACGCTGAGCGTACAGGTAGGCCATGGTGGCTTCCATCGTCCACGCTTCCTTGTAGGGGCGTGGCGAGATCAGCGCATCGAACACGTCGGCCACGGCGACGATACGCGCCTCCAGCGGAATCGCGTCGCCGACCAGGCCATCGGGATAACCACTGCCGTCGTAGCGCTCATGGTGACGCAGCGCGATCAATGCACCGACCTGGATGAAGCGGTTCTGGCTGCCACTGAGCAGCTCATGGCCAATGCGCGGATGCCGACGCATGATCGCCAGCTCCTCATCATTGAGCTTGCCCTGCTTGAGCAGCACCGCATCGGGAATGGCGATCTTGCCCATGTCATGCAGCGGCGCAGCCATTTCGATCAGTTTGACGTCGTCTTCCGGCAGGCCCAGCTGCTCGGCGATCAGGCCCGCCACGCGCGCCATCCGTTCAAGGTAGGCACTGGTTCCGGCATCACGGAACTCGATCGCACGTGCCAGCCGCGAAAGCGTCTCACGCTCGCGCTCCTCCACCTCATGCATGCTGGCCAGCAGCCGCTGCTCCAGTGACAGGGCGCGCTGCTTCACGTTCTCGGTCTGCTGGCGCAACTGCAACAGGTTGTAGCAGCGTGCGCGCAGCTCGCGCGGGCGGATCGGCTTGACCAGGAAATCGATCACGCCGGCTTCGAGCGCCGCCTGCCGGATCGGCTCGTCGCCGACCACGGTGATCAGGATTACCGGGATATCGCGATGCTTGGGCAGCCGGCGGAAGCGGCGGGCGAATTCCAGCCCGTCCATCTCCGGCATGCGGTAATCGAGAAGCAGCAGGTCGACCGGATACGATTCGCACCATGCCAACGCGGTCAACGGATCGCCGAAGTCATGCACGCTCAGTTCCGGCGCGATGTCTTCGATGACGTGACGAAGCATCGTCCGTGCGGAAGTCTGGTCATCGACGATGACGATGTTCAAGGCGTTCTCTGCCTGCCTTCTCGACCATGCTGAAAGGTCAGCGGGCGAGGATACCCCGCCGCTGTGCACGCTGGCACCCTGCATCGGCTCGACTCCCGTCACAAGCTCCCCGATTCATGATCGTCGTCACAATGTGAAGCGGATTCTCCACATTGCGGCCTCCCCTGACGCCATCAAGCCATAGCCGGTGTCAAGGTTGTGCAATAACGATACGCCGAGTGCGGGACGCGTCAATCGCGCCGTCTCAAACCGAGACGGCGCGCACAAACGGACGCCGAAAAAGCCGGTTACTGCTCCGGACGCATGTACGGGAACAGCAGCACGTCGCGGATCGAGCTGCTGCCGGTCAGCAGCATCACCAGGCGATCGACGCCGATGCCGAGGCCGCCGGTCGGCGCCATGCCGTACTCCAGCGCACGGATGTAGTCGGCGTCGTAGTGCATGGCCTCGTCGTCGCCGCCTTCCTTCGCCGCCACCTGCGCCTGGAAGCGCTGGGCCTGGTCTTCCGGGTCGTTCAGCTCGGAGAAGCCGTTGGCCAGCTCCTTGCCGTTGACGAACAGTTCGAAACGGTCGGTGTAGCCCGGATCGTTGTCGTTGGCGCGGGCCAGCGGCGAGACCTCCACCGGGTGATCGGTGATGAAGGTCGGCTGGATCAGGGTGTGTTCGACGGTGGCTTCGAAGATCTCAAGCAGCAGCTTGCCCCAGCCGTAGGACGGCTTGACGCGGATCTTCAAGCGCTCGCAATGGCGCAGCAGCGCATCACGGTCGGTGCAGTCGGCAGCGGAGATTTCCGGGTTGTGGTGGCGCACCGCCTCGTCCATGCGCCAGCGGCGGAACGCCGGGCCCAGGTCGATGTTGGCGCCATCCCACTCCACCGTGGTGGAACCGTTGACCGCCTGCGCCACGTCACGGATCACGCCTTCGGTCAGGTCCATGATCTCGTTGTACGTGGCATACGCCTCGTACAGCTCCATCATGGTGAATTCCGGGTTGTGGCGGGTGCTGACGCCTTCGTTGCGGAAGTTGCGGTTGATTTCGTAGACGCGCTCCAGGCCACCGACGGTCAGGCGCTTGAGGTACAGCTCCGGCGCCACGCGCAGGTACAGGTCAAGGTCCAGCGCATTGTGGTGGGTGGTGAACGGCTTGGCCGCCGCGCCGCCCGGGATGTAATGCATCATCGGCGTCTCGACTTCGAGGAAGTCGCGGTTGTCCAGCCATGCACGCATCGCACGGATGATCTTCGAGCGCTTGATGAACACCGCGCGCGACTCCGGCGTCACGATCAGGTCGACATAGCGCTGGCGGTAGCGCTGCTCGACGTCGGCCAGGCCATGCCACTTGTCCGGCAGCGGGCGCAGCGACTTGGTCAGCAGGCGGATCGACTCGGCCTTGACCGACAGCTCGCCGGTCTTGGTACGGGTCAGGCCACCTTCGACCGCAATGATGTCGCCCACGTCCCAGCCCTTGAAGGCGGTGTAGGCATCGCCCAGCACGCTGCCCTGCAGGAACAGCTGGATGCGGCCGGATTCGTCCTGGATCTGGGCGAAGCTGGCCTTGCCCATGACCCGCTTGGCCATCAGGCGACCGGCCATCTTCACCTGGCGGCCGTTGCCTTCCAGGGTTTCGGCGGTCCACTGTTCCGCGTCGGCGAACTCGTCCTGCAGGCTGCCGGCGAAGTCCTCGCGACGGAAGTCGTTCGGGTACGCGATGCCCTGCCCACGCAGCGCTTTGAGTTTCTCACGGCGCTCGGCGATCAACTTGTTTTCGTCGACGGGGGGGGTATCGGTAGCTTCGCTCATGGATCTGCGGGAATCGTGTAGTGAGGGGGAGTCTTGCGCCCGGCACAGCCGGTTGCCCAGCATACCAAAAGCGCCCTGCCCCGGCCCCTGGGCGGCCCCTCCCCCGCCGTGGGCCGCCCCTGCTCGGTAGCCGCCAACCCAGGTTGGCGATTCATCGTGTGTCGACCAAGGTCGACACCTACCGGATATCACGGCACCGACGCCCTGGTAGCCGCCAACCTTGGTTGGCGCCCCCGTGTCGACCAAGGTCGACACCTACCGGGCCATGCCCCGGATTCACCCGTTCCCGGGGAATGCCTGCCGCAGCTCGTCCACCAGCACCCGCTGGTTCTCCGAATAATCAATCGGCACCGACACCAGGTGCACGCCGCCCGCGGTGAAAGCCGCTTCCAGCGTCGGAATGAACTGCTCGATCGCGGTCACCTCATGCCCCTGGCAGCCATAGGCCTCGGCGTATTTGACGAAGTCCGGATTGCCGAAGGTCATGCCGTAGTCGGCGAAGCCGTCCACCGCCTGCTTCCAGCGGATCATGCCGTAGGCGCCGTCGTTGAGGATCAGCACCACCAGGTTCAGGCCCAGCCGGCGCGCCGTCTCCAGCTCCTGGCTGTTCATCATGAAACCGCCATCGCCACATACCGCCAGCACGCGGCGCTGCGGGTACAGGATCGAGGCCATGATCGCCGACGGCAGGCCCGCACCCATCGTCGCCAATGCGTTGTCCAGCAGCAGCGTGTTCGCCACCTGGGTGCGGTAATTGCGCGCAAACCAGATCTTGTACATGCCGTTGTCCAGCGCAACGATGCCGTCCGGCGGCATCACCTGGCGCACGTCATGCACCAGCCGCTGCGGCGTGAAGCCGGCCTCTTCGGCACGATCGGCGATGTGCTCCAGGATCGTCGCACGCAACGGCAGCAGCGCCGCGGCGTTGTCGACCTTGCCTTCGATGCGGTCGGCCAGCAGGGTCAGCGAACGGCCGATATCGCCGATCACCTCCACCTGCGGGAAATACACCTGCTCAACCGCGGCCTGCGAATAGCCGATGTGGATGACCGTGCGGCCACCCGGGCGCATCACGAACGGCGGCTTCTCCGTCACCTCGTGGCCAATGGTCACGATCACGTCGGCCTGGTCGATGGCCATGTGCACGTAGTCGCGCTCGCTCAGCGCCGCCGTGCCCATGTACAGGCCCGAGCCGCCGGCCACCGCGCCCTTGCCCATCTGCGTGGTGACGAACGGAATGCCGGCGCGCAGCACGAAGGCCGACAGCGCCTCGCTGGACTGCGGCCGCGATGCCGCCGACGCGATCACCAGCAACGGCCGCTTGGCGTCGCGGATGATCTGCGCCGCGCGATCCAATGCCTCGGGGCTGGCAATCGGCCGATCCACCGGGTGCGGCGGAATCATTGCGACGTCCTCGACCTCCATCGCCGCAATGTCCTCGGGCAATTCCAGCAGCACCGGGCCGGGGCGTTCTTCCAGGGCCGTGCGGAACGCCTCGCGCACGATGATCGGGATGGTGCGTGCCGAGACGATCTGCCGTGCGGACTTGGTCAGCGGCTTCATCGTGCCGACGATGTCCACGATCTGGAAGCGCGCCTGCTTGCTGGCAACGATGCCCTTCTGCCCGGTGATCATGATTACCGGCCACGCACCGAGCAGTGCATAGGCCGCACCGGTGGTGAAGTTCAGTGCGCCCGGGCCGAGCGTGGCCAGGCAGACGCCCGGCTTGCCGGTCAGGCGGCCATAGGTGGCGGCCATGAACACGGCAGCCTGTTCGTGGCGGGTGATGACCAGCTCGATGCTGGAGTGGCGAAGCGACTCGACGACATCGAGGTTCTCTTCACCGGGAATGCCAAAAATGCGCTCGACGCCCTCGTTTTCGAGTGCGGCGACGAGCAGATCGGAACCCTTGGACATGGAATGACGTCCTTCTCGCAATGCGTGATGATGGAACGTTGCAGGGATGCTGACAGGAAGCGTGGATGGTCCGCGTCAACGACGGTCGAACCACACCGTCTGCGCGTTGACGAATTCGCGGATACCGAAGTGCGACAGCTCGCGGCCGAAGCCACTTTTCTTCACGCCTCCGATCGGCACGCGCGGATCGGAGGCCGAGAAGCCGTTGACGAACACGCCACCGGTCTGCAGACGGCGTGCCAGCTGCATCGCGCGGGCGTGGTCGCCCGTCCACAGATTGCCGCTGAGCCCGAACTCGCTCTGGTTGGCCAGTTCCACCGCATGATCGGCATCGCGCGCGCGGCTGATCGATGCCACCGGCCCGAAGGTCTCGGTGTCGAAGGCCTGCATTCCCGGCTCGACGCCGGCCAGCACGGTGGGGGCATAGAAGCTGCCGGGGCGATCGAGCTGCTTGCCGCCCACCAGCAGCTGCGCACCGGCCTCGACCGAGGCGCGCACCTGCGCATCAAGCTGTTCAAGCAGGTCCTGGCGGGCCATCGGGCCGATCCGGTTGCCGGCCTCTCGGCCATCGCCCACGGTCAGCGCCTGCACCCGCTCGCAGAACAACGCCACGAAGCGCTCGTACACCGGCGCTTCGACGATGATGCGCTTGCCGGCAATGCACACCTGCCCGGTGTTCTGGAAACGCGAGGCCACAGCAGCATCGACCGCGGCATCGAGGTCGGCGTCAGCCAGCACGATGAACGGATCCGAGCCACCCAGTTCAAGTACCACCTTCTTCAGCGCCTGCCCGGCCTGCGCGGCGATGCTGCGCCCCGCGGCGACGCTGCCGGTCAGGGTCACTGCCGCGATGCGGTCATCGGCGATGGCAGCACTGGTGCCCTCGCGGCTGATGTTGGCGGCGATGAAGGCGCCCTCCGGCAGGCCCGCATCGCGCCACGCAGCGGCGAGCAGCGCGGCGGTGCCGACGATGTTTTCGGCAGGCTTCAGCAGGAAGCCATTGCCGCCCATGAGGATCGGCACGGCCGCGCGCATCACCTGCCAGTACGGGAAGTTCCACGGCATGATGCCGAGCACCACGCCCAGCGGCAGATAGGAGACATAGGCCTTGTTGTCGGCCACCGCCGTCGGCTCGTCGCGCAGGAACGCCGCGCCGTTGTCGGCGTACCAGTCACACAGGACCGCGCACTTCTCGATCTCAGCCAGCGACTCGGCGTGGACCTTGCCCATCTCGGCGGTGGCCAGCTCGGCCAGGGGCTGGCGGTCGCGACGCAGCACGGCCGCCATCGCACGCAGCACGCCCGCGCGTTGTTCGAGTGACTGCGCACTCCAGGCAGCAAAGCCGGCCTGTCCGCGATCAAGGATCGCTTCCAGCTCGGCGTCAGTGGCGAAGGGGTGGCTGGCGATCTGCTGGCCGGTGGCCGGATCGCGGGAAATGGCAGCGGGGGCTGCGGGGGAAGCGGACATGCAGGTCTCCTGTTGTCTCGACAACGGGCGGCTGCCCGTTTCCTGACAAGGAATGTGGACCCGATCGGCAAAGGCAACAAGGCGTCTGTCTATCCTGTGACCTGCACTTACCTGCCTGAATAGGGTTTGTTTCCTGGCAGGGCTTGCAGCCCTGCACCCGCGGTAGTGCCGGCCGCTGGCCGGCAACCTCAGTAGCCGAAGCAACATCAACAGCGGCACTCCGTGGGATGGCGGGGTGGGTCCGGTTGCGGGAGACGCCGTAAACCCATCCATGGGGGCTTGTCCGCGGCATCCATGCCGCGGACACTCCCGCCACCGGACCCACCCCGCCTTCGACAATTTCCTGCTGCTGTTGGTAGGTGTCGACCTTGGTCGACACGGTAGATCCACGCCATGCGTGGATGAATTTCCATCGAGATCGAATATCTCGAATTGAAATCGAAAAGCATCCACGCATGGCGTGGATCTACCCGATCGCGGGGATCTGTCAGAGGTGGGGCGGTGTCGGATTGCGGGGTGTCAGCCGCATGGATGCGGCTGCCAAGCCCCCAGGGATGGGTTCACGGCGCCCCCGCAATCCGACACCGCCCCGCCAACTCAGGGACAGCCCGCTGTTGCTGTTGCTGTTGCTACTGAGGTTGCCGGCCAGCGGCCGGCACTACAGCAGGTGCAGGGCTGCAAGCCCTGCCGAACAACCCTCTACCTGCGCGGCAGGTAGGTCACCAGTGACAGGTCATGCCGGCTCTCCGGCACCAGCGCCACGTACTGCAGGTCCAGCAGCCCGCGCGTGGGATGGTTCAGCTTCTTGGCACCTTCGTCGAAACGACGCACATCGTGCTCCGGCCACCACTCACGGAACTGCTCGCTGTGCGTGCCGATATCCTCGGCCAGCGCCAGGAACGGCGCCTTGTCCGGTGCCTGCGCCATCGCCGCACGGAAGCTGGCCAGCAGGCCGCGGGTCATTTCTTCCCAGTTGAGAATCAACGTTCTGTACGGCGGATACAGGAACATCAGCCGCAGCGTATTGCGTTCATGCGGCGCCAACTGACCGTAGTCGACAAACAGATCGGCGATGGCCGGATTCCAGGCCAGGATGTCGAAACGGGTATTGCGCACGTAGGCGGGGATCGGCTGCATCGCCTCCACCAGCTGGCGCAGGCCGTCGGTCACCGTTTCGTCGGGGGACTCCAGCGGCACCCCGTAGCCGGACAGCGCGAACGCGTAGGCGCGCTCGTCGTCGCTCATCCGCAGCACCTGCGCCAGGCGCTCCAGCACCTCGGGCGAGGCACGAACTTCGCGGCCCTGCTCGATCCAGGTGTACCAGCTGACGCTGACCCCGATCGCCAGCGCGACTTCCTCGCGCTTCAGGCCCGGCGTGCGCCTGCGCCCCGCGGGCAGCCCCAGTGTTGCTGGCTCGACCCGAGCGCGGCAGGCCTTGAGAAAGCCACCCAGTTCCTTGCGTTCGGCTTCACTGCGCATCATCGCCCTGCCCTGCAGGTTTCAACAGCATTGCGGGACGCCCATGACGTCCCGCAACGCAGGGCCCGGACAGCGGACGGTACCGCTGTCGCCGGGCACGCATCAGGCGTCGATGCGCTTGGAGCCGACCGCCAGGCCGGCCTTCAGGCTGGCCTCGACGAATTCGTCCAGGTCACCATCGAGCACCTTCTGCGTATCCGAACGCTCGATGCCGGTGCGCAGGTCCTTGATACGGCTCTGGTCGAGCACGTAGTTGCGGATCTGGCTGCCCCAGCCGATGTCGGACTTGGTGGCTTCCACCGCATCGCGCTCGGCGTTGCGCTTCTGGATTTCCAGCTCGTACAGCTTGGCGGCCAGCATCTTCATCGCGTTGTCGCGGTTCTGGTGCTGGCTGCGGCCGGTCTGGCAGGCCACGACCGTGTTGGTCGGGATGTGGGTGATACGCACCGCCGACTCGGTCTTGTTGACGTGCTGACCACCGGCACCGGACGAGCGGTACACGTCGGTACGCAGATCGGCCGGATTGATGTCGATCTCGATGTTGTTGTCCACTTCCGGCGACACGAACACCGAGGTGAAGCTGGTATGGCGGCGGTTGTCCGAGTCGAACGGCGACTTGCGCACCAGGCGGTGCACGCCGGTCTCGGTCTTCAGCCAGCCATAGGCGTAGTCGCCTTCCACGCGCAGCGTGGCCGACTTGATGCCCGCGACGTCGCCACCGGAGACTTCCATCAGCTCGGTCTTCCAGCCACGCGATTCGCACCAGCGCAGGTACATGCGCAGCAGGATCTCGGCCCAGTCCTGGGCTTCGGTGCCACCGGCGCCGGCCTGGATGTCGACGAACGCCGGGGCGGTGTCCATCTGGCCGGAGAACATGCGCTGGAACTCCAGCTTCTCCACGTGCGCCTGGTGCTTGTCCAGGTCGGCCACCACGGCCAGCGCGGTGTCCTCGTCCTGCTCGGACTCGGCCAGCTCCAGCAGTTCGGTGGCGTCGCTCAGGCCTTCCAGCACCGCGGCGATGCCGCCCACGGTCTTTTCCAGGGTCGAGCGCTCGCGCCCCAGGTTCTGGGCGTACTCGGCGTTGTTCCAGACGTCGGGGCTTTCCAGCTCCCGCGTTACTTCTTCAAGACGCTCTTTCTTGGCGTCGTAGTCAAAGATACCCCCGGAGCGACAACACGCGATCGGTCAGATCGGCGATGCGCTGGCGGACAGGATTCAGTTCGATCATGTCGGCGGTTATGCATTCAAAAGATGACTGCAAATGATACCGCAGCCCGGAGTGAACCGGCGCAAAAGCCAGGTTCGTACAGCCCCGGCCCTACCCGCCCAGTGCCTGCCGCAGCAGCGGCAGCTGGCGCCGGCTGCACGGCACCCGGGCCCCGTCAGCCATGTGCAGCAAGGCCTCGCCGCCATCCAGCGGCTCAATCGAGCGCAGCTGGTCACGATTGACCAGCCAGCTGCGGTGGCTGCGCAGGAACAGGACCGGGTCCAGCCGCGCTTCCAGCACCGCCATGGTGATCCGCAGCGGGTAGTCATGGCCGCGCACCCGCAGGTTCACGTAGTTGCCGGCGGCCTGGGCGTACTCGACATCGGCCGTGGCCACCAGGAACTCCTTGCCCAGCTTGCGCACCAGGAAATGGTCGGGACGATCGACCGGCTCGACCGGCGGGCCCTCATCGGGGGCGGCCAGAAGGGTCGCTTCGCCCTGCCTGCGCCGACCGAACCAGGCCACGGCATGTACCGCCGAGACCAGCAGCGCGTAGGTCTGGATGTCCTTGAAGAACTCATAGAACCATTGCGCCGGCCAGTCACCGAAGGTGTAGTGGCTGCCAAGCAAGGCGTGCGCGGCCTTGCGCAGCAGCACCATCCCACTCACGTGCAGCAGCCACCACGCGACCGCACCCAGCAGGTACGGCATCAGTCGCTGCCGCCAGGTATCGGCATGCAGCGGCCAGCGTGAGGCGGCACGGATCAGCAACACCAACAGCAGCAGCGACACCAGCGCACTGCTGAATTCATCGATCGTCACCGCCATCCACTGCGGTGGCACTCCGTCACGCGCCGCCATCATCACCTTGGCCAGCACGTTGGCCGCCGCCGTACCCAGGAACAACAGGGCCCAGAACACGGCCACCTGCCGTCCTTGCCTGCTGCTGCCCATCGGTTCGCCACGCACTTGCGGGTCCTGCTGGTTGTGCTCGTCCATCACTGGATTATCGCCAACCACAGCCCCGGTGACGTACGCCATTCGTCCCCCAGCCCCGCCATTGGGCCCTGCGGGGCATCCAGCCGCCCCCTCCTGCTGGTGACACCCCGGAAGACCTTCCACTCTGCGACAACGCCAACACGGATGCCGCCATGACCCGCCGCCACGACCTCGACACCCTGCGCATCGGCGCCTTCGGGCTGTTGATCCTCTATCACGTGGCCATGGCTTACGTGGCCGGATGGGACTTCCACCTCAAGAGCGCTCACACGGCCGGGTGGCTGCAGTGGCCGATGATCGCGCTGAATCGCTGGCGCATGCCCCTGCTATTCGCGATTTCCGGCATCGCGCTGGGCCTGTGCCTGCCCGCGCACGGCCGTTGGCAGTTTGCGTTGCGGCGCGGCTGGCGCCTGTTGTTGCCGCTGCTGTTCGGCATCGTCGCGGTCGTCTCGCTGCAGGCCTACTGCGAGGCGGTGGACAAGGGCGAGGTCACGCCGGGGCTCGGCGCATTCCTGTGGCGCTACTGGCAATTCCGGCCGTGGCCGGGCGCCAGCTTCAGCGGTGCAGCCTATGGCTTCACCTGGAACCACCTGTGGTACCTGGCATACCTGATCCCCTACACGCTGCTGGCCATCCTGTTGGCCAGCATGTTGCGGCCGCTACGCCAGCGCCTGCCGGATCTGCCTCTGGGCGACCGTTGGATCGCCACGCTGGGTCTGCTGCTGCCGGTGCTGTGGCTGGCGTGGGCACTGCTGGTCATCCTGCCCGCGCACCCGCCAACCCATGCGCTGGTCGATGACCTGTACGTCCACGCCGAATCGCTGCCCCTGTTCCTCGGCGGCTTCCTTGCGGCGCGCTGGCAGCGTGGATGGGACCTGCTGGTGCGTGGCCGGCGGTTGACCCTGGTATTGGCCGTGATCGGGCTGACTGTCGAACTGGGCATCCGCGCACTGGCCCGGATGCCCGACGTTGGCGATCTGCCTGAGTGGGTGCTGTCGCTGCCATGGGCGCAGACCGAGCGCGTCGGCCGCGCGATGTACACCTGGTGCGCCCTGCTGGCCATCTTCGGCTGGGCACAGGTCCTGCTTGCGCGGCCATGGCGTGGCCTGGGCTACTGCCGCGAGGCGGTCTTCAGCTGGTACATCCTGCACCAGACCGTGCTGATCGTACTGCTGTACTGGCTGCGGCCGCTGCAACTGGGCGCTTGGCTGGAGCCGGTGCTGGTGATCATCGGCACTGTCGGTGGCTGCCTTCTGATTCACGAACTGCTGGTGCGGCGTGTGTGCTGGCTGCGGCCGCTGTTCGGGCTGCGTGCCAATCCGCCGTCGTCGCCGGCTGTACTCGCCGTGACAGTGCAATGAGGTCGTCGCCGCTGTAGAGCCGAGTCGGCGCTCGGCTGCTTCTGCCATGAGCCGAGCATAGGCTCGGCTCTACCTCGAGGCAGTCGAGCAAGCTCGACGCTACAAGAGCCCGGGATCGATCAACGCACCTCGAATTCGCCGACCAGCACGGTCTCAGCACGGTCCTTCAGCCGCATCGTCACCATCTGGTCCTTCTGCTTCGACGTGCCCCAATGAGTAGTCAGGCGCAGCATCAGCGTCGTCGCACCGGTCACCAGCTGCTGGCGGCTGCCGAAGTAGTTCGCCTCCACCTTGTACTTGCCGGGCTTGGCGTTGCGCAGCGAGAACTGTTCCGGGCCATAGCCACCGGTGAAATCCTGTGACATCTGCCCGCCCTGGTAGGTCAGACGGTTGCCGTAGTACGCGCGCTCGCCGTTCGGGTCGGTCACCCACAGGTCCATGTCGCTGTTGTCGGCATCCCAGGCCAGCACCACGCGCAGGTCCAGCGGCATCGCCTGCAGCAGGCGCGGGTCGATGCCCCGGGTGTCCAGGCGCGGCTTGCTGCCGGCCACCAGGTTGGTCAGCTCATCCAGGGCGATCAGCGCGATGCCGTCGAAACGGGAATCCCAAGGGCGCACGACCACCTGATACAGCGGCGCCAACGCCTGCTGCGGTTTGCCCGCTGCAGCCAGTGCCAGGCCAAGGTCGCGGAAGCTCTGCGGTTCCTCCTGACCCATCGCCAGCACCTGCTCGAACACCGGCACCGCCAGCGCCGGAGCGTCGGTCTGCAGCAACCGGTAGCCGAGCACGCGCAGCAGATGGCGATTGTCCAGCTCCATCTCGGCCAGGTTGGACAGCACGCGCAGGGCAAGATCGCGCTGCCCCTGTTCGATCAGCAGGTCGGCCACGTCGAGGAAGAATGCGCTGCTGTTGGCATGCGCATCGCGCTCGGCCAGATAGCGGTCATACAGTTGCGACGCCGGGCCCTGGCGCAGCCGCCGGGCGATGGCCGAGTCTGGCTGCCATGCCGCCAGCCGGATGCCGAGCTGACCGTCGTTGGCGGCAGAGGAAGGGGCAGCAAGGCCACTGGTGAGCGTGATCAGATCCAGCGCCTTGTTCGATGCAGGCGCTGAGCGACGTGCACGCGCACTGCTGGCTTCCATGCGCTGCTCGGCAGCCGCTGCCACCGGCGCGGGGGCGGGCGGAGCCGCCGGGGACGGCGCAGCAAGCATCGCTACCGGCGCCGAATCCATTGCGTAATCTGCAGACGCCACCTCCAGCGCCTTCGCGTCCGCCTGCGGAGGTGCACCCTTCGGCCAACTGCGATTCCACCACTGCTGGCGCTGCTGCCACTGCGTCACCACCTTGTCGAGCCGCTGACGGTCGGCCGCATCGCGGTCTGCAACCTTGCGCGCGAAGCGCTGGTCGTACTCTGCGCGCAGCTTGCCCGACGGTCGGATTGCATAGCGCAGGTAGTCATCCAGGGTTTCCAGCACGATCAGCGAGGTGTCCGGGCCCACCAGGCTGAACTGCTGCGACAGCAGCTGCATCGCCTCGCGGTTGCTGCGTCGATCGGTCGACAACTGCTGCAGACGTGCCTGTGCCCACAGGCCGGCCAGCAGATCACCGTCTTCGCTCTTCTGCGTCGCGGGCAGTGCCTGCCACTCGCCGCCGGCCACGCGTACCCGCATCGGAACACCTTCGGCCGCCAACCGCGCATGCAACCACAGCCAGCCCTGGGCCTGGCTGCGGCGATCGATCACCACATCCTGCACGCCACGGCCGGCATCGATCTGGACATCCAGCGGTACCGACAGCAGTTCCCGTGCGGCGGCATCGACATCGCTGCCGAGTGCCACGAAACTGCCGCCATGCGCCTCGCTCCAGCCGCGCAGGCGGCTGGCATCGGTGCGTGCACCAGCACTGCTGATCGCGAACAGCCGCTGGTCGGCAGCCAACGCCGGCAGTGCTTCCGGCCCGTAGGTCAGCAGGCCATCGCTGACCATCAGGTATTCCTTCACCTCGGCCTGGAGCTGCCACTGCGCCAGTGCACTGGCACCATCCGGCTGTACCGCCATCAACGCCCGGCGCAGTTCACTCCAGTCGCCGCTGCGGATACGGAACCGACGCACAGGCTCCGCACGATCACGCAGCACGGTCAGTGCGACGTTGCCCTCGCCCATCGCCGCGAAGTAGCGATCAAGCAACGCCAACTCGCGAGTGCGGTCGCGCTGGCCAGCGGAACCGGAACCGTCCCACAGCAGCCCCACTTCCGACGGCACACGGCGCGGCGCGGCTGACGTCGGCACCGGCAGCTGTGCCAGCAGGTAATGACCGTCCTGCCAGCGTGCAACCTGCACCTGTGCCTTGCGCTCGGCCGGCAGCGTCCATTGCAGCTGGGCCGGCAACTGTGCGCCGCGCCCTTGCCAGTGCAGGCGGCCATCGGCGATGCGGAACGGTGCGCTGCCGGTGACAGCACCCTTCGGCGCCTGCACGTCCAGTTCAACGGCGGCGGCGCCGGCGACGAACTGCAGCGGCAATGTCCAACGCCAGCCCTGCCCGGCATATGCCAGCGGCTCGCGCACGACCAGCTGCACGCGGCGGCTGCCGCCGGCCGGCAGCGGATACACACGCAGCCGGAACTGGTTGCCCGCGGTCTGCTCCAACAGGCCCGGATCGACGCCCCGACGGGCGATCTCCTCGAACACCTGGCGACCGCGGTCCTTGGGCACCGGCACCGCCTCGCGCAGTTCGCCATTGATGTCCAGAGCAAAGCCAGTGATCTGCTGGCCCTCGCCCAGCGGGAACTGCAGTTCGCCTTCCAGCACGCGCTGATTGGGATTGTGGAACTCCAGGGTGATCCGGGTCTGGGCGATGCCGGCCTGCACCTCGCCCTCGATACGCGCCTGCCGCAGCTGCACGGGCTGTTCTGCTGCGGGTGCGATCAGCAGCGGCGTGGAGGCGATCGGCGGTGCCGGACGACGCGACGCTTGGGGCAATGCCGGCCAGGTTGCCAGGGCCAACAGCAGTACGGTGCAGCATCGGGCGAAGACCATGACAGGACTCCAGTGGGATCGTGATTGCTTGAACGCACCAAACGGGTGGATGGGGTTAACGCGATTCGATGCTGGCTCTTCGCCGCCCCTGGGCGCACCATGTGCGACTTCCCGATCCCGCGCAAGGATGCCCATGCGTTCTCCCCTGCTTCCCGCCCTGCTGGCCCTGTGCTGGCCACTGGCCGCCGGCGCCGTCGATGCGCCTGCCGGGCTGTATTTCCAGCATCACGACTGGGTCCTGGCCTGCGACAACACCCGCACCTGCCGCGCGGCCGGCTATGCCAGCGGCGATGACAGCACCCTGAGCGTGCTGCTGACGCGGAAGGGTGGCCCCGATCAAGCCATCAACGGCCGCGTGTCGTTGCAGCCGATCGATGACCAGCCGCAGCCGAAGGGCGCGCTGCACCTGCGCGTCCAGCAGCGTGACCTCGGCGTGCTGGCGCCGACCAAGGACACAGGCACCTACGCGCTGAGCCCAACGCAGACCACCGCAGTGCTGTCGGCGCTGGTGCGCGATGGCGGCATCACCGTTGTCGATACCGCCGGCCATGCGTGGCCGCTGTCGGACAAGGGCGCAGCGGCTGTATTGCTGAAGGCCGACGAGTTCCAGGGCCGCGTGGGGACGCCGGGCGCGGTGATGCGCAAGGGTACTGCGGCCGAAAGCAGCGTACCTGCCGCCGTTGCCAAACCCGTGGTGCGCAAGGCAGCGACCATGTCTACGCCGCCGGACGACCCGGCATTCGCCAAGCTGGCCGCGTCACCGGCGCTGCGTGCAGCGCTGCGCGCCACCCTGAAAGAGCCCAGCTGCGAAGGCCTGCTCGACGCCGACCCGGATCTTCCGATCAGCAATTCGCCACTGCAGATCCAACGTCTGGATGCCAAGCACCTGCTGGTCAACGTTCCCTGCTGGCGCGCGGCCTACAACACCGGCGATGGTTACTGGGTCATCGGTGAGAAAGCGCCTTTCCAGCCGCAGTGGGTGACCAGCGATGCGATCGACTACGGCGACGGGCAGATCGTCGCCTCGCACAAGGGCCGCGGCCTGGCCGACTGCGTGTCGGATGAAGCGTGGACCTGGGATGGCACGCGCTTCATCGCGACCTCGGCGATCAGCGGCGGCCTGTGCCGCGGCGTTCCCGGTGGAACCTGGGAACTGCCGACGCGGGTGACCGAGGTCCGCTGACCTCACAGAAAAAGGGGACGGAGGGGATTAAGTCGCAAACGGCAAACAAGGCACAAGCGACTTAATCCCCTCCGTCCCCTTTTTTCATGCGGGCAGGCAGTGCTCGACGATCAGCTGGATCGCGGCGCCACCGCGATAGTCATCGCAGGCCAGGCGATAGGCCAGGTGGACATGCTTGCCTGGCGCGTTGCCGTGCCAGCCACCGAAGTGGATCGCGTTGATCGTGCCCGGTACGCCGGGCAGGCGCAGTTCCAGCTTCAGATGCCGTTCCTTCAATACGCGCCAGTTGGCCACTTCGAAGTGGCCGTCGAACAGCGGCTCGGGGAAGCCCTGCCCCCACGGCCCGGCCTGGCGCAGCGCATCGGCGTGGCGATGATCGAGTTCGTCCGCTGCCAGTTCGCCATCACTGAGCACCTGCTGCTGCAGTGCCGCCGGGTCGAGCATCTCCAGCACGGTAGCGACGAACGCAGCTTCGAAGTCGGCCAGATGATCCAGACGCATGCTCAAGCCCGCAGCCATCGCGTGACCCCCGAAGCGCTCGATCAAGCCGGGATGGCGTGCATCGACCAGGGCCAGCGCATCACGGATATGCAGGCCGGCGATCGAACGCGCTGAACCGCGCAGGGTGTCGGCGCCCGGTTCGGCCGGCGCGAACGCGATCACCGGACGATGCAGGCGATCCTTCATCTTCGACGCGACCAGGCCGACCACACCGGGGTGCCAATCGGCATCGAACAGGCAGGCCGCCACCGGACGCTGCCCTGCGGTATCGAGCACCACCCGTGACAGCGCCTGTTCGGCGTCATCGGTCATCGACTGCTGCACCGCACGCCGCTCGGCGTTGATCTGCTCCAGCGTCTGCGCGATGTCGCGGGCCTGCCGCGGATCTTCGGTGAGCAGCAGCGCGATTCCCAGCGCCATGTCTTCCAGCCGACCGGCCGCATTCAAGCGCGGGCCAAGGCCGAAACCGATATCGGTGGCGGTCAGTCGCGCGGCGTCGCGGCCACTGGCCTCGATCAATGCCTTCAGGCCGACGCAGCCCTGGCCGTTGCGCAGCCGACGCAGACCAGCACTGACCAGGGCGCGGTTGTTGGCATCCAGCACCACCAGGTCGGCCACGGTACCCACGGCCACCAGATCCAGCAGCGCGGTCAGGTCCGGACCTTTGCCATCGGCAAATACACCCGCTTCGCGCATCTGCCGGCGCAGCGCCATCAGCACGTAGAAGATCACGCCGACACCGGCCAGCGACTTGCTGGGGAAGGCGTCGCCGTCCAGATTGGGGTCGACGATGACATCGGCCGGTGGCAGCTGCGGACCGGGCAGATGGTGATCGGTCACCAGCACCTGCCAGCCCCGCGCTTTGGCTGCGGTCACGCCGGCATGGCAGGCGATGCCGTGATCGACGGTGACCAGAAGATCCGGCTGCAGCGCAGCCAGCTCGTCCACCAGCGACGGCGACAGACCGTAACCATGCACCATGCGGTTGGGCACCGCGTGGAAGACATGCTGCGCGCCGAGCATGCGCAGACCGCGCACGCCGACCGCGCACGCGGTTGCGCCGTCGCAGTCGAAATCACCCACCACCAGGATGCGCTTGTCGGCGGCGATGGCTTCGACCAGCAGGTCCACGGCCGCATCGATGCCGGTCAGCAGCTCCGGCGCGTGCAGGTTGCCCAGCTTGGGCAACGCCAGCTCCGGCGTCTGCGCTCCGCGTGCGGCGTACAGGCGGGCCAACAATGGCAGCGTGCCGTCCGGCCAGGCGCCGGGTACGGCGACATCGCGGCGGCGGATCGTCGGGGTATCTGAAGACGGCGGCACAGCGTCGGCGGCAAGGGACATCGGCATCGCCGGGTTACGGAAGACCCGCGCAGGATACCCCGATCGGCTTGCCAGGCTCTCCGCGGGCTTGGCGCAGGCGTGCTGATCGCCCATGCTTGTTCGCTTCTGAAACGGAATTCGCCATGTACCGCCCGCTGTCCGTACTGCTGGCCAGCCTCCTGCTGCCACTTGTTTCCGACGCTGGAAACACACCGTTGGAACCCGGTATCGAGTTCGTGCACCACGACTGGTTCCTGGCCTGCGACAACACCGGCACCTGCCGTGCCGCCGGCTATGGCCCGGAACAGGCTGACAGCCTGCTGGGCCTGATGCTGGAACGTGCCGGCGGCCCCGGCACGGCAGTGAAGGCGCGGCTGCGGGTCGGTGAGGATGGCGAAAGCACAATGCCTGAAGGATCGATGCGCCTGCAGGTGAACGGACGCGATCTGGGTCCCGTGCAGGACACCGGGCCCGACGACGCAGTGACGCTGCGACCAGCGCAGGTTGCAGCCCTGCTGGCCGCCCTGCCCCGCCAGGCCCGCATCGAGGTGATCGACAGCAGGGGCACGCGCTGGCCGATTTCCGATCTTGGTGCCGCTGCAGTGCTGTTGAAAATGGACGAGGCACAAGGGCGCGTGGGCACGCCCGGCGCCCTGGTACGGCGTGGCACGCGTGCCGAAGCGAGCGTGCCGGCTGCGCGCGTCAAGCCTGTGATCGTGAGCGCGGCACTGACGGCCCCACGCTCCGAAGACAGCGCATTGGGCAGCAGCGAAGCGCTGCGCGACGCGTTGATTGCCACGCTCGGCGACAGCGACGACTGCCCGCGCCTGATCGAGTACAAGGGAACCCCGGAAATGGTGATCGAGCGGCTGGACGAGCGCCATGTGCTGGTGCAGGCGCTGTGCCAGATGGGTGCGTACAACTACAGCAATGGCTTCTGGATCGCGCGCGACCAGCCACCATTCGCCCCGCAGACGGTTACGCTGGAGGCTGAGGGCTTCTCGCGCGTCGAGCGCACGCTGTACGCACGCTACAAGGGCCGCGGCATCGGCGACTGTGTTTCCGGCTCGGACTGGGCATGGGACGGCCGCGGATTCCAGCCCGCCAGCGCTTTCAGCACCGGTCTGTGTCGTGGCATGCCGGGCGGACACTGGACCCTGCCGACGCTGATCAGCGAGGTTCGTTGAATGCGTGCATTCTCACTATTGCGGACACCCCTGCTGCTGGCCTCCCTCACTCTGGCGCCGATTGCCTCGGCCACTGAATCGCTCGGCACATCGTTCGTCGAGGGCGACGGCGTGATGGCCTGCGACAACACCCGCACCTGCCGGCTGGCAGCCTACGGCCCGCTGGCACCGCTGATGCTGAGCGTGCTGCTCGAACGTGTCGGCGGGCCGCAGACCGCGGTCACCGCACGGCTGTCAATGGCCGAGGGCGCCGAGGACGCGCCTCGTACCCCTGTGGCGGTGGCACCCGAAGGGGCATTGCGACTGCGCGTGGACGGAAGGGACATCGGTGACATCGGCCACAGCGAAGCGCTCGACCTTGGCCTGGAACTACCCTCCCGCTACGTGGCAGCGATGATCGATGCACTGGTGAATGGCAAACGCATCGAGATGAGCGATGCCTCGGGTCACGCCTGGCCGCTGTCGGATCGTGGCATCCGCACGTTGCTGCTGAAGATGGACGAAGCACAGGGTCGGTTGGACACCCCAGGCGCACTGGCGCGCAAGGGCGCACAGCCGGAATCGAAGGTGCCGGCCGCGGTAGCCGCGCCACCACTGAAGGCGCCGCCCCTGCTGGTCGAAGCACATGACGACGATGGGCAGCTGGCTGAGCGGACAGACCTGCTTCAGCAACTGCAGCCGGTGGCCGCCGCGCGGAACGCCTGCGAACAGATGTCGTCGCGCCAACTACGCATCGAACGGGTGGATGCTACCCATGTCCTTGCCCTGTTGAGCTGTGCAACCGACCACCACATCGTGTCAGCGGGCACCTGGCTGATCCGCGACCGTCCCCCCTTCGCACCCACGCTGATCGCCCGGACCACGCTGTTTCCGCTCTACCCGCACGCCGTGTTCCTTGAAGAAGGGTTCGTGGCCGGTACGGATGCCTGCGGTACGAGCCGGCATTGGGCGTGGGATGGAACCCGTCTGAGCCTGAGCGCGGAGTTTGTCGGTCACTACTGCACCGGCCCGAGCCGCAGGCACTGGCAGCTGCCGACCTACGTCACCGATGTTCAATAGCACATCCGCCGGGCATGGTCCGGCGCTACCGCCTTGCCTCAACCGTCGTGCAGTTGCCGAGGCTTCTTCCAGAACTGCCAGCGCTGGCCCTTGTCCAGCTGGAACTGCAGGCCGTCCTCGAAATCCAGTACCAGACGCTGCAGTTCACCACGCTTGAGCGCGGCCAACAGCGGGCGGATCGCATCATTGCCCAGCTGCTGCAACGAGCGCAGCTGGCGCAGATCAACCAGTGCATCGACCGATTGCTCGCCATCCACCGCTACGCCTGCGGCCTGGGCCAGACCCTGCAGCAGCGCATCGCGGCTTCGCACCTGCGCATGTGGCGTGGCCACCGATACCGGCATCACGCCACCGCCCCAGAACCACAGCGAATTGATCGGCTGCTGCCCCTGTGCAGCGCGCTGCTGGTTCCACGAATGGGTATGCAGCAGCACCTGCGCTTCGGTCATCAATGCGCGCCAGCGGCGGCCCGCCTCGCCCGGTGGCAGGTGCGAGAACAGATCATCACCCAGCACCTCGTCCGGACCGTCGAACTCCGGCAGTTCGGTACCGATCGGCAGCCGCAGGTACCAACGCGAAGGATCGGGTGCATCCAGCACGAAGCCTGCATCCGCAAACAGCGGCTGCAACACAGGCAGCAGGGCCAACGTATCGGCCAGGCTGGGCCGCAGCGTTTCGCCATGGCCCATCATCCGTGCGCCATGCATGTCCGGCACCATGCAGGCCGGATCTGCACGCAGCCAGCAGGCGCCGGCGGCATCGCCGACGTCACGCTGGCGGGTCAACGCGGCCACCGGCCAGTGCGGCGCGGCGACCGTGAAGTGACGCAGCAGCTGCGCCCGTTCACCGGCGTCGCCCTGCGAGGTGGTGGCGCGGCCCAGGGCACGCGCCACATCATCCGGCAATGCAGCCACCGCAAAGCGGCTGCGTGCCGGCAACAGCAGGGTCGCCGTCGCCACGGATCAGTCCTGGTAGCTGACGCTGACGATCTCGTACTCGCGCTGGCCGGCCGGCGCATCGATCACGATCGAGTCACCTTCCAGCTTGCCGATCATCGCGCGGGCAACCGGCGAGGAAATGGCGATCAGGCCCAGTTTGATGTCCGCCTCCAGATCGCCAACGATCTGGTACTTCTTCTCTTCGTCCGATTCCACGTCGGCCAGGGTCACGCTGGCGCCGAACACCACCTTGGAGCCTGCATTGAGCTTGCTCACGTCGATGATCTCGGCGTGCGACAGCTCGCCTTCCAACTGCTTGATTCGGCCTTCGATGAAGCCCTGTTCCTCGCGCGCGGCGTGGTACTCGGCATTCTCCTTCAGGTCGCCATGCTCGCGCGCTTCGGCGATCGCAGCGATCACCTTCGGGCGCTTGACCGACTTCAGGTGATCCAGCTCATCGCGCAGTCGCTGCGCGCCCTTCATCGTGATGGGTGCTCTCATGCGTTCAACTCCTTGTGCAGTTCCTGCAGCGACCAGACCGGGCCGGTACCGCGGAATTCCAGTGAATCCACCAGCGCCTTGGCACCGGCAATGGTGGTCGAATAGGTGACGCGGTGCTGCAGCGCCTCGCGGCGGATCGAGAACGAGTCGTTGATCGCGGCACGGCCTTCGGTCGTGTTGACGATATAGACGATCTCGCCGTTCTTGATCGAATCGACGATGTGCGGGCGACCCTCGACCACCTTGTTGATGATCTCGCAATCCATGCCGTGCTGCTGCAGCCACGCTGCGGTGCCACGGGTGGCGACCAGGCTGTAGCCACGTGCCAGCAGGGCCTTGGCCACCGGCAACACGCGCTTCTTGTCCGGGTCTCGCACCGACACGAAGGCCTTGCCCACCGGCGGTGCCTTGATGCCGCCGGCTTCCTGCGCACGCGCGAAGGCGGCGTTGAAGCTGCGGCCCACGCCCATCACCTCACCGGTGGAGCGCATCTCCGGCCCAAGGATCGGGTCGACGCCCTGGAACTTGGCGAACGGGAAGATCGCTTCCTTCACCGAGTAGTAGTCCGGCACGATTTCCTTGGTGGCGCCCTGCTCTTCCAGGGTCTTGCCCGCCATGCAGCGGGCCGCGATCTTGGCCAGCGGCATGCCGGTGGCCTTGGACACGAACGGCACGGTGCGCGAGGCACGCGGGTTCACTTCCAGCAGGAAGATGGTGTCGTTGCCTTCCTCGTCGGTCTGGATCGCGAACTGGGTGTTCATCAGGCCCACCACGTTCAGGGCCTTGGCCAGTTCGACCACCTGGCGACGCAGTTCTGCCTGGGTTTCAGCCGACAGCGAGTACGGCGGCAGCGAGCAGGAGGAATCGCCCGAGTGCACACCGGCCTCTTCGATGTGCTCCATCACGCCACCGATCAGGACGTTGCCCTGGGCGTCGGCGATGATGTCCACGTCGCACTCGACGGCGTTGTCGAGGAAGCGGTCCAGCAGCACCGGCGAATCGTTGGACACCTTCACCGCGTCACGCACGTAGCGGGCCAGGTCGGATTCGCCGTAGACGATTTCCATCGCGCGGCCACCCAGCACGTAGCTCGGGCGCACCACCAGCGGGTAGCCGATCTCGCGCGCCAGCAGCAGGGCTTCCTGGTCGTTGCGGGCGATGCGGTTCGGCGGCTGCTTCAGGCCCAGCTTTTCCACCAGCTGCTGGAAGCGCTCGCGGTCTTCGGCCAGGTCGATCGAGTCCGGGCTGGTGCCGATCACCGGCACGCCGTTGGCTTCCAGCGCGCGTGCCAGCTTCAGCGGGGTCTGGCCGCCGTACTGCACGATCACGCCCTTGGGCTGCTCCAGCTCGACGATTTCCAGCACGTCTTCCAGGGTCAGCGGTTCGAAGTACAGGCGGTCGGAGGTGTCGTAGTCGGTCGACACGGTTTCCGGGTTGCAGTTGACCATGATGGTTTCATAGCCATCCTCGCGCAGCGCCAGTGCCGCGTGCACGCAGCAGTAGTCGAACTCGATGCCCTGGCCGATGCGGTTCGGGCCACCGCCGAGGATCATGATCTTGTCGCGGTTGCTCGGCGCGGCTTCGCACTCGTCCTCGTAGGTCGAGTACAGGTAGGCGGTGCCGGTGGAGAATTCACCTGCGCAGGAGTCCACGCGCTTGTACACCGGACGCACCTTGTGCGCCCGACGCAGCGCACGCACGGCCGCTTCGTTGGTGCCGGTCAGCTGGGCCAGGCGGGCGTCGGAGAAGCCGGCGCGCTTGAGCTTGCGCAGGCGCGCTGCATCCAGTGCGTCGATGCCATCGGCCGCGACCTGGGTCTCGGCGGCGATGATTTCTTCGATCTGGTCCAGGAACCACGGATCGATGTAGGACAGCTTGAAGATGTCCTCCACGCTCATGCCGGCGCGGAACGCATCGCCCACGAAGAACAGGCGTTCCGGACCCGGTGCCTTCAGCTCACGACGCAGGGTCTGCAGATCATCTTCACTGGTCAGGTCCAGGCCGGTCGGGTCGAAGCCGACCTTGCCGGTTTCCAGGCCACGCAGGGCCTTCTGCATCGACTCCTGGAAGGTGCGGCCCATCGCCATCACCTCGCCCACCGACTTCATCTGGGTGGTCAGGCGTGCATCGGCGGCCGGGAACTTCTCGAATGCGAAGCGCGGAATCTTGGTGACGACGTAGTCGATGGACGGCTCGAACGAGGCCGGGGTCAGGCCGCCGGTGATCTCGTTCTTCAGTTCGTCCAGGGTGTAGCCCACGGCCAGCTTGGCGGCGACCTTGGCGATCGGAAAACCGGTGGCCTTGGAGGCCAGCGCCGAGGAACGCGACACGCGCGGGTTCATCTCGATCACCACCACGCGGCCGGTGTCCGGGTTGATGCCGAACTGCACGTTCGAACCACCGGTATCCACGCCGATCTTGCGCAGCACGGCGATGGAGGCATCGCGCAGGCGCTGGTATTCCTTGTCGGTCAGGGTCTGCGCCGGAGCCACGGTGATCGAGTCACCGGTGTGCACGCCCATCGGGTCCAGGTTCTCGATCGAGCAGACGATGATGCAGTTGTCCGCCGTATCGCGGACCACTTCCATCTCGAATTCCTTCCAGCCCAGCACCGACTCTTCGACCAGCACTTCGGAGGTCGGCGACAGTTCCAGGCCGCGGTTGACGATCTCGATCAGCTCTTCGCGGTTGTAGGCGATGCCGCCGCCACTGCCGCCCAGGGTGAAGCTGGGGCGGATGATGGTCGGATAGCCGACGCGGGTCTGGATCTCCAGCGCTTCGTCCAGGGTGTGGGCAACGGCGGCGGTCGGGCACTCCAGGCCGATCTCGCCCATCGCCACGCGGAACAGTTCGCGGTCTTCGGCCATCATGATCGCTGCGCGCTTGGCACCGATCAGCTCGACGTTGTACTTCTCCAGCACGCCGTTGTCGGCCAGGTCCAGCGCGCAGTTCAGCGCGGTCTGGCCACCCATCGTCGGCAGCAGCGCATCAGGCTTTTCCTTGGCGATGATCTTCTCGACCGTCTGCCAGTTGATCGGCTCGATGTAGACGGCGTCGGCCATCTCCGGGTCGGTCATGATCGTGGCCGGGTTGCTGTTGACCAGCACCACGCGGTAGCCCTCGTCACGCAGGGCCTTGCAGGCCTGGGCGCCGGAGTAATCGAACTCACAGGCCTGGCCGATGACGATCGGGCCGGCACCGATGATGAGGATGGTCTTGAGGTCAGTGCGCTTGGGCATTTTCTTCTCTAAGTCAGTACAGCGTGACAAGGGGGGTGATCGCACGCTGTCGATCAGGAATCTTGATCCGCAGCGCCGCGCCAGGGGCAGCCGCGATGCGGAGGCTTACGGTCCATCGCGACGCCACCGGCGAACCGGCGGCGTACTGATCACGCCTTGGCCTGTTCCATCAGCGCCACGAAACGGTCGAACAACGGGCCCACATCGGTCGGGCCCGGTGACGCTTCCGGATGGCCCTGGAACGAGAAGGCCGGCACGTCGGTGCGGGCAATGCCCTGGTTGGTGCCGTCGAACAGCGAACGGTGGGTCACCCGCAGGGTGGCCGGCAGGGTCGCTTCATCCACTGCAAAGCCGTGGTTCTGCGAGGTGATCATCACCCGGCCGCTGTCCAGGTCCTGCACCGGGTGGTTCGCACCGTGGTGGCCATGGCCCATCTTGATGGTCTTCGCGCCCGAGGCCAGGCCCAGCAGCTGATGGCCCAGGCAGATGCCGAAGGTCGGGATCTTCACGTCGATGAAGGTCTTGATCGCGGCGATCGCGTAATCGCACGGCTCCGGGTCACCCGGGCCGTTGGACAGGAACACGCCGTCCGGCTTCAGCGCCAGCACTTCAGCAGCCGGGGTCTGCGCCGGCACCACGGTGACCTCGCAGCCTCGCTCGGCCAGCATGCGCAGGATGTTGGTCTTCACGCCGAAGTCGTACGCCACGACCTTGTACTTGGCCGGCACGCTGACGAAGGCATTGGCATCCAGGTCCAGCTGGCCCTCGGTCCAGACGTAGGTCTTGTCGGTAGTCACGACCTTGGCCAGATCCATGCCCTTCAGACCCGGGAACTTGCGGGCCGCTTCCAGTGCCTTTTCCACATCGATGCCGTCGCCGGCCATCAGCGCGCCATTCTGGGCGCCCTTCTCGCGCAGGATGCGGGTCAGCTTGCGGGTGTCGATGCCGGCGATGGCGACCACGCCACGCTGGATCAGCCAGTCCTGCAGCGACACCTGGCTGCGCCAGTTGCTCGGGCGGCGCGGTACGTCGCGCACGATCAGGCCGGCCGACCACACCTTGGACGCTTCATTGTCCTGGTCGGTCATGCCGGTGTTGCCAATGTGCGGATAGGTCAGCGTGACCATCTGCCGGGCGTAGGACGGGTCGGTCAACACTTCCTGGTAGCCGGTCATGGCGGTGTTGAACACCACCTCACCGACGGACAGGCCGGGCGCGCCTACGGATTCGCCCTCGAATACGGTGCCGTCTTCGAGGACGAGGATTGCGGCTTGGGTCACGGAATTCTCACTTTGGCTACCGAGGGGGTGCCGAAGTCACGCCTGCGCTTCACGGAAATCCGGTTGCAAAAAAGCGCGGACGTACGGTCTGGGACCGGTCCGGCTTTCGTGATTCGGCGAGTGCGAATTGTAGCGGTGCCGGGGCGCGCGCGCCAGCGGTTATCGCCATTCATGAACAGGCGATTGCGCATTCACTTCAATCCGGGGCCGTATGCAGGCCCTGCGCCCGGTAGTGCCGGCCGCTGGCCGGCAACCACGGGGTGCCCGACGGCAAGGGGAATGCCGGCCAGCGGCCGGCACTACCTGTCTTATTCCAGCAGGTCGCGTACCCGGTAGCTGCCCGCCGCCCGGCCCTGCAGCTGGCGAGCGGCAAACAGCGCCCCACGGGCGAAGATGTCGCGGTTGGTGGCCCGGTGCACCAGCTCGATGCGCTCGCCCAGGCCAGTGAACTGCACCAGATGCTCGCCGACGATGTCACCGGCGCGCAGGCTGGCGTACTGCGGCTCAGCCCCGCCCCGCTGTGCTGCGGCGCCCAGGGTCAGCGCCGTGCCCGAGGGCGCGTCCTTCTTCTGCGTATGGTGCGACTCGACGATGTCGCAGTTCCAGCCCGCCAGCGCCTGCGCCGCACGCTCCACCAGCTCGTCCAGTACCGCCACGCCCAGGCTGAAGTTCGACGCCCACACCAGCGGGATCTTCACCGCCGCCGCCTCCAGCGCCTGCCGCTGCGCAGTGGAAATGCCGGTGGTGCCCGACACCAGGCCTGCGCCGCGCTCCACGCACAGTGCCAGCAGTGCGTCGAAGCCCTCTGGAAGGCTGAAATCGATCGCAACGTCGAACACCGGCGCCCCCGGCAACTCGCTGGCGGCGAAGAACGGCACACCATCGATCACCCGCTGGGCCGGCGCGCGGCCGGTCACCGCAGCGACGATCTGCGGGGAATCAGGGTGTTCGGCGGCCAACCGCAACAGGGCCTGGCCCATGCGCCCGGAGGCGCCGTGAATAAGCAATCGCAGGGGAGTCTGGTTCATGCACGCAGGCTAGCGGCAGCACACATGGTCCGGCAAGCACTGTCGCTGCTACGCTGCGTGCCCTTTTGCCATGGATTGCCTGACCATCATGCAGATCAGCGAACAGCTGGTACTGGTCACCGGCGCCGGTCGCGGCCTCGGCCAGCACATCGCCCGCGCCTTCGCCGCGCAGGGCGCGCGGGTTGTCATCAACTATCACCGCAGCGAAGCAGCGGCACGCGCACTGGCCAGCGAGCTGGGCGGCCAGGCCATCGCCCTGCAGGCCGACGTCACCGACCGCGCCCAGGTCGACAACCTGCTGCAGCACGCCCTGGCGCACTTCGGCCAGGGCGTGACCACCGTGGTCAACAACGCGTTGGCCGCGTTCTCGTTCAATGGCGATGCCCGCGACAGCGCCGCCGACATCGCCTGGCCGGCCTTCCAGGCGCAGTTCGAAGGCAGCGTGCGTGGCGCCATCAACACCGTGCAGGCCGCCCTGCCCGGCATGCAGGCGCGGCGCTTCGGCCGGGTCATCAACATCGGCACCAACCTGTTCCAGAACCCGGTGGTGCCCTACCACGACTACACCGCCGCCAAGGCCGCGCTGCTGTCGCTCACCCGCACCCTGGCCGGCGACCTCGGCCCGCACGGCATCACGGTCAACATGCTGTCCGGCGGACTGCTGCGCACGACCGACGCCAGCGCCGCCACGCCGGAAGCCGTATTCGACTACATTGCCGCCAACACGCCGCTGCGCAGCGTCACCACCCCGGCCGAGTTCGCCGATGCCGTGCTGTTCTTCGCCAGCCCGTGGTCGCGCGCGGTGACCGGCCAGAATCTGGTGGTGGATGGCGGACTGGTCAGGGACTAGTAGATCCACGCCATGCGTGGATGAAGACCAAGGGTGTGCGAACCAAGGTTCGCACCCACCAAAGCGGAAAAGGCAGGCTCAGTGCTGCTTCGGCGGCGTCGGTCCGCAGCTGTCACAGCCGCCACACGCGCCGCCACCGCCAGTGGCCGGCGGCGCGATCTTCCGGCCCAGCGCCTGCAGCCAGGCCGCACGGCCCGGCTTCAGCAGCGCCAGTGCCAGCGCACCACGCAGCTTGCGCACGGTGCCGGGCGCCTGCTTCTTCAGCACCACCCAGGCACTGACCAGCACGGCCACCGCGATGATCAGGTACTGGATCAGCAGGCCGGCGTCCATCAGCCGCCCCCCAGCGCCACGGTCACCTGGTAGGTGATCAGCGCCGCGACATAGGCCGCAGCAAACAGGTAGAACGCCGAGAAGCCCATCGTCTTCCACGAGTTGGTCTCGCGCTTGATGGTGGCCAGCGTCGAAATGCACATCGGCGCGTAGATGAACCACACCAGCAGGGCCAGGCCGGTGGCCAGCGACCAGCCATCAGCCACCACCGGCGACAGCGCGGAGATCGCCGCATCGTCATCGGCAGCCGACAGCGCATACACCGTCGCCAGCGAGGACACCGCCACTTCACGCGCCGCAAGGCCCGGAATCAGCGCGATGCAGATCTGCCAGTTGAAGCCCAGCGGCGCGAAGATCGCCGTCATCGCATGGCCGATCTGGCCGGCATAGCTGTAGTCGATGGCCGGCATCGTCGCATCGGCGGGCGCACCCGGGAACGACAGCAGGAACCACAGCAGGATGGTCAACGCCAGGATGATGCCGCCGACGCGCCGGAGGAAGATCATGCCGCGCTCGTACAGGCCGACGGCGAGGTCGCGCGGATGCGGAATGCGGTACGACGGCAACTCGAGCATCAGCGGGTGCTCGCTCTTGTCGCGGCGCCACTTCTTCATCACCCATGACATCACCAGCGCGCTGAGGATGCCGGCCACGTACAGGCCGAACAGCACCAGGCCCTGCTGGTTGAAGATGCCGATCTTGCCGGCCGGAATGAACGCGCCTATCAGCAGCGCATACACCGGCAGGCGCGCCGAGCAGGTCATCAGCGGCGCCACCAGGATCGTGGCCAGGCGGTCACGCGGGTCCTGGATACTGCGGGTGGCCATGATGCCCGGCACGGCACAGGCGAAGCTGGACAGCAGCGGGATGAACGAACGGCCGGACAAACCCGCCGCCGCCATCATGCGATCCAGCAGGAACGCAGCGCGCGGCAGGTAACCGGACTCCTCCAGCGCGAGGATGAAGGCGAACAGGATCAGGATCTGCGGCAGGAACACCACCACGCCACCCAGGCCGGCGATGATGCCGTCGGTCAGCAGGCTGGTCAGCGGCCCTGCCGGCAACACGCTGGCGGCCAGTTCACCCAACCAGGCGAAGCCGGCCTCGATGCCATCCATCAGCGGCGTCGCCCAGGCGAACACCGCCTGGAAGATCAGGAACATCACCACGACCAGGGTGATCAGGCCGAACACCGGATGCAGCAGCCAGCGGTCGAGCGTGTCGTCGATCTTCGCGGTCCGCGCCGGCATGCGCACGGCGGCGGCCAGGATCGCGCGCACCTGCGCGTGGTAGTCCGCGCCACTCTCAACACCGGCCAGCGGCGCATCCAGGTGCGGCACCATCGTGTCCAGGCGCTCCACCAGCGCGCGCGCGCCCTGCTTGCGCACCGCCACGGTTTCCACCACCGGCACACCGATCTCGCGTTCCAGCGCGGCAACGTCGATCTGGATGCCGCGACGCTGTGCAGCGTCGACCATGTTCAGGGCGATGATCATCGGCTTGCCCAGCTCACGCAGTTCCAGCGCGAAACGCAGGTGCAGACGCAGGTTGGTGGCGTCGATCACGCACAGAAGAACGTCCGGCGCGGCCTCACCCGGGTAGAAGCCCCGGCACAGGTCGCGGGTGATCGCCTCGTCGAGGCTGGCCGGATGCAGGCTGTAGGCGCCCGGCAGGTCAAGCACCGCGAACTCGCGGCCGGACGGCGCACGCAGGCGGCCTTCCTTGCGCTCGACGGTGACGCCGGTGTAATTGGCGACCTTCTGCCGGCTGCCGGTCAGCTGGTTGAACAGGGCGGTCTTGCCGCTGTTGGGATTGCCGACCAGCGCGATGCGCAGCGGGGCGGTGGTTGCGGTGGCGCTCATGCGCGTCGCTCCTGGCTGGCCGGGTCGATGACCACGCGCCGTGCCTCACTGATACGCAGCGCGAAACGGGTGAACCCGACCTGCACCAGCAGCGGCTCGCCACCGACCGGACCTCGCGCCACCAGGCGCACTTCCTCACCCTTGACGAAGCCCAGCTCGCGCAGGCGCCGGGCGATGGCATCGTTGGCATGCAGGTCCTGCACGGAATCGACCACGGCCGAGGTGTGCAGGGGCAGTTCGGACAGCGTCATCTAGCGTGTTCTCTGCTGGATGTAAATGGTTCTCGATTCTAACATTCCCGCGTCGCGTCATGGCCCATGACCAATGGCCCGCTATGATCCATACAGGTATGGAGCAACCCCGGAATCCCATGAACGATGCTTTGCAGATCGAGCGCAATGGCGCTGTCCTGACCCTCTGGCTGAACCGGCCGGAGCTGCACAACGCCTTCGATGCCGGCCTGATCGCCCGGCTGACCGCCGCCCTGGAAGCGGCCGGCCGCGATGACACCGTGCGCACGGTGGTGGTGGCCGGCCACGGCGCCTCCTTCTCCGCCGGTGCCGACATGCAGTGGATGCGCGGCATGGCCACAGCCAGCGAGGCGGACAACCGCGAGGACGCCCTGGCCCTGGCCCGGCTGATGCGCACCCTGGACGAGCTGCCCAAGCCGACCCTGGCCCGGGTCCACGGCGCCGCCTTCGGTGGGGGTGTCGGCCTGGTGGCCTGCTGCGATATCGCCATCGCCACCAGCGCCGCCCGCTTCGGCCTGACCGAAAGCCGTCTGGGCCTGTTGCCGGCGGTGATCTCGCCCTATGTGATCGAGGCCATCGGCAGCCGCCAGGCCCGTCGCTGGTTCGCCACCGGCGAGCACTTCGACGCCGACACCGCCCTGCGTATCGGCCTGATCCACCATCTGGTGGAGCCCGAACGCCTGGACGAAGCGGTACAGCGGCAGCTGGCCCTGCTCGACAAGGCCGGGCCGATCGCCTCGGCCTCGGCCAAGCTGCTGGTCCGGCAGGTTCGCGACGCCGATGATCGCGACAGCCTGGACCGTGACAATGCCGCCCTGATCGCCCGCCTGCGGGTGTCGGCCGAAGGCCAGGAAGGCCTGGGCGCGTTCCTCGACAAGCGCGCGCCGCACTGGGTCACGGAGGCCTGACATGCTGGACCATATCGGTTTGAACAGCGGCGACCTGCCGCGCAGCAAGGCCTTCTTCCTGCAGGCGTTGGCACCGCTGCAGATCGGCCTGGTGATGGAGGTCAGTGCCGAACAGACCGGCGCCCACGACCACGTGGGTTTCGGCAACCACGGCAAGCCGTTCTTCTGGCTGGGCAATGCGGCGCCCCTCAGCCAGGGTGTGCACGTGGCCTTCGTCTGCGGCGAACGCGCCCAGGTTGATGCCTTCCACGCCGCCGCCCTGGCCGCAGGTGGCCGCGACAACGGAGCGCCCGGCCTGCGCCCGTGGTACCACCCGGACTATTACGCCGCCTTCGTGATCGACCCCGATGGCAACAACATCGAGGCGGTCTGCCACCTGCCCGGGTAGGCCCTTCCGCCACAACCAGGCGCAGGCGTGGCCGCTTGTGCGACCCGCCTGCGTATCTCATCTGGCAGCCTGGCGAAGACCGGGCCGCCCCCGTTTCCCAGGAACCGCCGTGACCCCAGTCGATCCCATCCGCCCTGCCCGTCCCGCCTCGCCTGCCGTGGGGGTGCCGCGATGAGCGATTTCGTCCGCATCGTCGAAGTCGGCCCACGCGATGGGCTGCAGAACGAAAAGCAGGCCGTGGCCACCGCCGACAAGATCGCCCTGATCGATCGCCTGTCGGCCACCGGCCTGCATACCATCGAGGCGACCAGCTTCGTCAGCCCACGCTGGGTCCCGCAGCTGGCCGACGCGGCCGAGGTCTATGCCGGCATCCGGCGCCGCCCGGGCATCGCCTATCCGGTACTGGTGCCGAACGAACAGGGCTACGACCGTGCGCGCGCCGTCGGCGTGCAGGAAATCGCGGTCTTCACCGCCGCATCGGAAGCCTTCAACCGCACCAACACCAACGCCGGCATCGATGAATCGCTGGCCCGTTTCGAGCCGATCCTGCGCCGTGCGGCGGCTGATGGTGTGCGCGTGCGTGGCTACGTCTCCACTGTGCTCGGCTGCCCGTACCAGGGCGAGGTGCCGCTGGCCGACGTTGTGCGTGTGGCCCGTGCCCTGCATCAAATGGGGTGTTACGAAATCTCGCTGGGCGACACCATCGGCGTCGGTACGCCGCGCAAGGCCCGCGCGATGCTGCAGGCAGTGGCCGCCGAGATCCCGATGAGCGCACTGGCCGTGCACTTCCACGATACCTACGGCCAGGCCATCGCCAACATCGCGGCCTGCCTGGAAGAAGGCGTGCGCGTGGTCGACAGCGCCGTGTCCGGTGCCGGCGGCTGCCCGTACGCCAAGGGCGCCAGCGGCAACGTGGCCAGCGAGGACGTGGTGTACCTGCTGCAGGGCCTTGGCCTGGAGTGCGGCGTCGACCTGCCTTCGCTGGCCGAGACCGGCCGCTGGCTTGCCGGGCTGCTCGGCCGTGCTACCGCCAGCCGCGTCGGGCAGGCGCTGGCGGCGACATGAACGACAGCGGCCCGCGCGACCGTCCGGCCATCGGCGATGCTTCCGCCGCAACCGACGACGCGCTGGCCGCTCTGGACGCCGCGTTGGCCGCTTCCCCATCGCCGGCCCAGGCCAGGCTGCTGCGCCAGGCGCGGCAGGCGTTGGCCGGTGCACAGCAACGCGAGCTGGATACCCAGGCCCGCTATGCCGCGCTGTTCGACGCCGTGCCCGACCCGGTCAGCATCCTCAGCGCCGAAGGCGTGGTGCTGGACGTCAACCGTGCAGGCATCGTGGCCTACGACCGCCCGCGCGAAGACATCGTCGGCCAGCCGATCGAACTGCTCAACCCGGACCTGCCCAGCGACCACCTGCAACCGGTGTGGGAAGCGCTGAACCGCGGCGACACCTACGTCATCGAAGTGACCAACATGCGCGGCGACGGCAGTCGCTTTCCGGTGGAAGTGCATTCGGCCGGCTTCCAGGACCGAGGCCAGCCCTGCATCGTCGCCGTCGCCCGTGACCTGAGCGGACGCTGGCGCGCGGAGTCCCGCTATCGCCTGTTGATGGAGTCGATCGACAAGGGCGTGATCCTGTTCGACCGTGATCTGCGCGTTCTGTCCGCAAATCCCGCAGCGCACCGCATCCTCGGCCTCACCGGTGGTGGCGTGGGCTTGAATTCGATGCTCGATCCCGAAGCCTGGATCATCGTCGACGAACACGGCCATCCGCTGACCCAGTCACAGTGGCCGACCAGCCGCTGCTTCCAGGCCGGGCGGATGATCCGCAGCACCATCATCGGCCTGTACCACCGCCCGCGCGGCCGCATGCTGTGGTTGTCCACCACCAACGTGCCGGTGTTCGGCAACGGCTGCGACCAGGCCGACCATGTCTATGCGATGTTCAGTGACATCACCGAACTGAAGCGCAACAACACCCTGTTCGCGCGCGCGCAGTCACTGGCCCACATCGGCGGCTGGGAGTGGGATCGTGGCCTGCAGCGCCTGTACCTCACCGATGAGGCGCGGCGCATCGTCGGCCAGCCGGCCGATCTTGAGGACATGCCGGACCTGCTGGACTGCCTGCGCAGCGACGACCGCGCCGCCCTGCAACAGGCGCTGGCCGACACCATCGAGCACCGCAGCAGCTTCGGCCTGGAGCTGCAGGGCCAGCGTCGCGATGGCCACTCGTTCTGGATCCGGATGATCGGCGAGGTCTCGGCCGGTGATGTCGATGCCGCGCGCATCACCGGCACCGTGCAGGACATCACCGAGCGCAAGCAGGCCGAGGAAACCCTGCGCGTGCAGGCCCGCACCGACCCGTTGACCGGCATCATGAACCGCGATGCGGTGCTGAGCGACCTCGGCGTGCGCATGGACAGCCCCAGCCACGACCGCGTGGCCGTGCTGTACATCGACCTGGACCGTTTCAAGGTGGTCAACGATCTGCTCGGCCACAACGCCGGTGATGAACTGTTGATCGAAGCGACCCGGCGCATCGCCTCCGCGATCGGCACCGAAGGCCTGCTTGCACGCTTTGGCGGCGACGAGTTCCTGGTGATCTGTGACCTGCGCGACCAGCCCGACCAGGCCGAACAACTGGCTGAGCGCATCACTGCGGCCTTTTCGGCGCCGTTCCAGCTGGGCAGCGACGAGTTCCCGGTCACCGCCAGCATCGGCATCGCCCGTGCACCGCGCGATGGCAACCGGCCGCAGCAGCTGATCCAGAACGCCGACACCGCGATGTACGAGTGCAAGCGACGCACCCGCAACGGCTGGCAGGTGTTCTCCCCGGAACTGGCACAGCGCCAGCATGACCGCCTGCAGATCGAGAGCCGGCTGCACAAGGCGCTCGATGGCGACGAGTTCCACCTGGTCTACCAGCCACAGGTCAACCTGCGCAGCGGCGCCACCATCGCCTGCGAGGCCTTGATGCGCTGGCACAACACGCAGCTGGGGCAGATGCGCCCGGACCTGTTCATCCGCCACGCCGAGCACACCGGCGACATCGTGCGCATCGGTCAATGGGCGTTGCGCGAAGCCTGCCGGCAGGTCCGGCAATGGCAGGACGATGGGCTCGGCCTGGTACGAGTGGCGGTCAACGTGTCCTGGCGGCAGTTCGTCGGTGAGGATCTCGCCCGCTGGGTGCGGCAGGTGCTGGATGAGTTCGGCCTGCCCGGCAGCGTGCTGGAGCTGGAGTTCACCGAGCGGGTGCTGATCGAAGATGCGCCGGACACCCTGCGCACTTTCGCCCGCCTGCGCGAGATGGGGGTGATGCTGACCATCGACGACTTCGGCGAAGGCTACAGCGCGCTGAACTACCTGCGCCGGCTGCCCATCCATGGGCTGAAACTGAGCCAGTTGTTCGTTGAAGGCATTCCCCGCAACCGCTCGGATGTGGCGGTGTGCGAGGCGGTGTGCGCGATTGCCCGCAGTCTCGGCCTGGGCGTGGTCGCCGAAGGCGTGGAAACCGAGGCGCAACGGCAATGCCTGCTCGACCTGGGGGTGACCGTCGGCCAGGGCTTCCTGTTCGCCCACGGCCTGCCCGCCGCGGACTTCGAGCGCCGCCTGCGCCGCGCCCGCGAACTGGGCTGAGGCCGGCGGCGCAGTGCACAACGGCGGCTGCCGCCGCTTCCGTTAGAATCGGCGGTTCTTGAACCTGCAGGACCGTGCAATGCAGCTGTCTTCCGTACGTGCCGTGATCACTGGCGGCGTCTCCGGCCTCGGCCTGGCCGTGGCCCAGCACCTGGTTGCCCAGGGCGGCAAGGTCGCCCTGTTCGACCTCAACGACGCCAAGGGCGCGGCGGCTGTTGCCGGGCTGGGGCAGGACAACGCCCGCTATTTCAATGTCAACGTCAGTGATGAAGCGTCCGTGTCGGCCGCCATCGACCAGGCCAGCGATTTCCTCGGCGGCCTGAATGTCGCCATGAACTGCGCCGGCATCCTCGGCGCTGGCCGCGTGCTGGGCAAGGAAGGCCCGATGCCGCTGGCCGGGTTCCAGGGCACGGTGATGGTCAACCTGGTCGGCAGCTTCAATGTCGCCAAGGCCGCGGCCAACCGCATGCAGCACAACGAGGCCGGCGTGGACGGCGAGCGCGGCGTCATCATCAACACCGCCAGCGTTGCCGCCTACGAAGGGCAGATCGGCCAGGCCGCCTACTCCGCCTCCAAGGGCGGCGTGGTGGCGATGACCCTGCCGATGGCCCGCGAGCTGTCGCGCGTCGGCATCCGCGTCAACACCATCGCGCCGGGCGTGTTCTGGACGCCGATGGTCGATGGCATGCCCGAAGCCGTGCAGGAATCGCTGGCCGCGTCGATCCCGTTCCCGTCGCGCCTGGGCAAGCCGGAAGACTTCGCCAGCCTGGTCGGCCACATCCTCGGCAACACCTATATCAACGGCGAGACCATCCGCCTGGACGGCGCCACCCGGCTCGCTCCGAAGTGATTCCCCCCGGGCGCCGGGACGGCGCCCTCCCCCAACGACCAACATCATCATGAAAGCCAACGACATCAAGAAGGGCAACGTCGTCGAGTTCAACAACGGCGTCTACCAGATCCGCGACATCGAGCGCAGCTCGCCGCAGGGTCGCGGCGGCAACGTCCGCTTCCGCTTCATCATGTACAGCGTGCCGGGCGGCAACAAGCTCGATGCCAGCTTCGATGCCGACGACAACCTGGTCGAAGTCGAACTGCTGCGCCGCCAGTCCACCTACTCGTACAAGGACGGCGATGCGTTCGTGTTCCTGGACGACGAGGACTACACCCCCTACACCCTGGACGCGGACGTGATCGGCGATGACGCTGGTTACATCACCGACGGCCTGACCGGCATCTACGTGCAGGTGATCGACGACCTGCCGGTGGCGATCCAGTTGCCGGCCTCGGTGGTGCTGGAAGTGGTCGAGACCCCACCGGAACTGAAGGGTGGCACCGCCACCAAGCGCCCGAAGCCGGCCAAGCTCAACACCGGCATCGAAATCATGGTGCCGGAATACATCGTCAACGGTGAGCGTGTGCTGGTGAATACCAGCACCGGCGAATTTGCTGGCCGTGCCGATTAACCGCGCTGCGCTGATCGCCTGCCTGTCCCTGCTTGCGGCGTGCTCGCCGCAGGCAGCGGACAACGGCGCAGGTGGTGCCACGCCAGAGGCCGTAGCGGTCGATCCGGTGGGTGCCACCGCACCGGCAGCGGCGTCGCCCGCGGCCCTGCAGGAACCCGCCGAGGAGCCCTCCGCTACCAGCCTGCCCTCGAGTTACGAGGAACTGGAACAGGCCCGTGCTGCCGCTGGCTGTGCGGTCTCCAACGACGTGTACGACATCGAAGACATACGCATCTACTGTCAGATGCCCGACGACGTGCAGGCGTTTCTCGCGCGCGAAAACACCTGCCAGCATTTCGCCGGCGAAGAGCCCTACGACGACGAGCGCCGTCGGGAACTCGAAGAGGCCAGCGCGACGTACTGCGAGGGTCGCGAGAAGATCTTCGCCGACCTGGTGGCCCGCCACCAGAACGACTGCGCGATCCGCAAAGCACTGATCGGCATCAATGGTCGCTACGACCTTGCGTTTGAGCTGGACATCAAGCCCTGCGAGGGCTGAAGCAAAAAAGGGGACGGAGGGGATTAAGTCGTTCATGGCACAAACGACTTAATCCCCTCCGTCCCCTTTTTCTTACTTGCCGCCGAAGTTGCCGCAGCCGTGGTATTGGCGCGTGCCCACGGTCAACATCGCCTTGGCCTCGAACGCCTCACCACTCATGTCGTCCTGGCAGGTGGTGCGCTGGAAGCTCAGCTTGATGTCGGTGCCGTCGGCCGCCTTGCCGACCCAGCCATCTGCGCCCTCGGTCGGCTTTGCGACGGTGAAGCGGCGCTCGCCGTAGTCGACGTCCACCTGCAGGCCCGGTGCATCACCATCGACGACGGCCAGCCAACCCGGCTCGTTGCCAGTGGCACGGAACGCCGCGTTGCCGGCACTGCCATCGCCCTCGGTCGCTTCCACCGCTGCACACTCACGATCCGCTTCGCCCTTCAGGCTGAGCAGCGCTTCATCGCTGCCGCGGGTCCAGAAGCTGTTGCCCTTGCCGTCGGCATACTTCGCACCGGAGGCCGCGCGTTCGGAGGACATCGCGAAACTGCGCCCGCCGATCACAACCATCGCTGCGTCCTCACCGTTGAAGGTCGCGCGCACATCGAGGTCGCCGCAGCGATAGAGGGTTTCGTTGCCGCCGCCATCAACAGCGGCAGCCACAGGTGCCGGTGTCGGCGTTGCGACCGCATCGCCTGCGCCACTGGCGGCCGGCGTCTGCGCCGGCTGACAGGCGCTCAGCGCAAGGCCGAGGGAGGCAGCCAACAGACTGGAAACTACACGCATGGCTCGACTCCTTGTCGAAACTACAGAGACCTTGGACCCTACCATCTGCGCGCAAACGGGGCCTGAAAGCTGCATGACCGTGTTCAGCCTGCCAGCACCGCCATCGACAGCAGCTGCGCGCCGCTGGCACTGGAAGCGCTTGTCCAGACGCGCAACAGGCGAAAGCGCTGCACGTGTTCGCGTCCCAGCCAATGCACATGCAGCTGAACATCGCCGGATAACAATGCCAGGCGTCCACACAGCAACGTTTCAACTGCATGCACCTGCAGCGCAAGAATCTGCAGGCGTCCTTGCCGCCAGTCCCTCAGCCAGGGCAGGTCGAGCATCCGACCGCCCTGTCCGTCCATCATGAACAACACCGGTGACAGCAGCGCAGTGGCTGCGCCATGGTCGCCGTCCAGCAGCGCATCCCGCAGCTGCTGCTCCAGCACGCGCAGCTGCGCCTCGTACAGGCCCTCAGGGCTCCTGCTTTCCATCCACCTGCTTTCCATCCACGCTTCCTCCCGGCGTCGGCCGGCGTCGGCGCAGGCGCTGCGCAAGCCAATGCTGCGCGCCCTGCACCACCACATAGAACACCGGCACGAAGAACACGGCCAGCACGGTCGCGCTGACCATGCCGCCGAACACGCCGGTACCGATGGCCTGTTGCGTTTCCTTTGAAGCACCCTGCGCCAGCATCAGCGGCACCACACCCAGCGCGAACGCCAGCGAGGTCATGACGATCGGCCGCAGCCGCAGGCGTGCCGCTTCGATGGTCGCCTCGACCAGGCCGCGTCCCTGCTGTTGCAGCTGGCGGGCGAACTCGACGATCAGGATCGCGTTCTTCGCCGAAAGCCCGATCACCGTGATCATGCCGACCTTGAAGAACACATCATTGGGCATCCCGCGCAGCAGCACTGCAGCAACGGCGCCGAGCAGGCCCAACGGCACCACCAGCATCACCGCCAGCGGAATCGACCAGCTCTCGTACAACGCCGCCAGCACCAGGAACACCACCAGCATCGACAGCAGCAGCAACCACGGCGCCTGTGCACCAGACTCACGCTCCTGCAGCGACTGGCTGGTCCACTGCAGGGCGAAGCCCGCTGGCAGCTGCTGTGCAAGGCGCTCCATCTCGATCATCGCCTGACCGGTGGAGACCCCGCTGGCGGGTGCGCCGGACAGGTTCAATGCCGGGAACCCCAGGTAACGCTGCAGCTGCAGCGGCGCCTCGGTCCAGTGCGCGGTGACCAGCTCGGACAACGCCACCATGCCGCCCTCGCTGTTGCGGACATACAGCTTCAACACGTCCTCCAGCTGCATCCGGTGCGGCGCATCGGCCTGCACGATCACCTGCTGCATGCGTCCGCGATTGGGAAAATCGTTGACGTACTGCGAGCCCATCGCCGCCGACAGCGTTGCACTGATGTCGGTGAACGCCACACCCATCGCCTCGGCCTTGGCGCGATCGATGTCCAGGCGCACGTTGCTGCCCGCCGGCATGCCATCGGCATGCACTTCGGCCAGCAGCGGGCTGGCCTCTGCCAGTTTCAGCAACTGCTGCAGGGCGGCCCGCAGCTCGGCCTGGCCCTGCCCGGTACGTGCCTGCAGCGCCAACGAGAACCCGGAGGAACGGCCAAGACTGTCGATGGCCGGCGGCATCACGCTCATCACCTCACCTTCCGGCACAGTCGCCATGGCCTGCTGCGCCGCCTTTACTTCGTCCGCTGCGGTGCTGCCGCCGCGCTCACCCCAGTCCTTCAACATGGTGTAGGTCAGTGCTGCACTCGGGCCGGAACCGGAGAAGCTGTAGCCGAGGATGGCCTGGTTGGACGCGATCGCCGGCCGCGAGGCGACGTGCTGCTCGTAGGCTTCGACCACCGCCAGCGTGCGTTCGGCGGTTGCTTCGGCCGGCAGCTGGATGGAGGTCATGAAATAGCCCTGGTCCTCTTCAGGCAGGAACGCACCCGGCAACCAATGCAGGCCGATCAGCAGTGCCACCAGCAAGGCAGCGAACAGGCCCATCACCCGGCCACTGCGCCGAAGGACCGCCGCCACGCCCTGCCGGTAACGCCCGGTCATCCGCTCGAAGCCACGGTTGAACGCACCGAACACACCGCCGCGGCCATGGTGACCACGCGTGCCTTGGCGCAGCAGCGTCGCGCACAACGCCGGGGTCAGGCTCAGCGCCAGCAGTGCCGAGAACAGGATGGACACCGACATCGCCACACTGAACTGGCGGTAGATCGCACCGACCGAGCCACTGGCCAGCGCCATCGGGATGAATACCGCGGTCAGCACCAGGGTGATGCCGATCACCGCACCGGTCAGCTCACGCATCGCCTTGATCGTGGCCTCGCGCGGCGGCAGGCCCTCTTCGGCCATGATCCGCTCCACGCCCTCGACCACCACGATAGCGTCGTCAACAATGATGCCGATCGCCAGCACCATGCCGAACATGGTCAATACGTTGATCGAGAAACCCAGTGCCAGCATCACCGCAAAGGTGCCCAACAGCGCGATCGGCGCGACCAGGGCGGGGATCAGCGTATAGCGCCAGTTCTGCAGGAACAGGTACATCACCGCAAACACCAGCAGCATCGCCTCGACCAGGGTCTGCAGCACCTTCTGGATCGATACCTTGACGAAGGGCGCGGTGTCGAACGGAATGCTGGACTCAACACCGTGCGGCAGCAGCGGCTGAAGGTCGGCCATGCGTTCGCGCACAGCCGTGGCGGTGCGCACCGCATTCGCACCGGGGCGCAGCTGCACGCCGGCGGCCGTCGCCGGATAGCCGTCTTCGCGCGTGCCCCAGGCATAGCTCTGCGCACCCAGCTCGACCCGGGCGACGTCACCCAGCAGCACCCGCGAACCATCGGCACCGGCGCGCAGCACGATCGCTGCGAACTGCTCGGGCGTGGACAGCTGGCCTTCGGCACTCAAGGGCACGGTGATGCGCTGGCCGGGAACACCGGGCGAATCGCCGATGCGACCCGGCGCGATCTCCAGGTTCTGCTGCTCGATCGCGCTGGCCACATCGCCCATGGTCAGGCCGTAGCCGGTCAGCCGGGTCGGGTCCAGCCAGATCCGCATCGCCTGTTCGGCACCGAACAACTGCACGCGGCCGACGCCGTCGATGCGCCGCAGCTCTTCGATGATGTTGCGCGCCATGAAATCGCCCAGCGCCGCTTCGCTGACACTGCCATCGGGTGAGCGCAGGCCCACCAGCATCAGGAACCCCGAGTCGGCAGCCTCCACGAACAGGCCGTTCTGGCGCACGCTGCGTGGCAGGCGCGGCTCGATCGCCTTGATCCGGTTCTGCACGTCCACCTGTGCCAGCTCGGGATCGGTACCGGGCTTGAAGGTCGCGGTGATCGACGCTTCGCCGGAGGTGTCCACCGACGATTCGAAGTACAGCAGGTGTTTGACGCTGGACAGCTCACGCTCGATCAGGCCGACCACCGCGTCATTCAACGTCTGCGGGCTGGCGCCGGGATAGCTGGCATAGATGCTGACACTGGGAGGTGCGACCGCCGGATAGCGCTCAACCGCCAGCCGCGGAATGGCCAGCACGCCGGCCAGAATGACGAAGATCGCCAGCACCCAGGCAAACACCGGGCGATCGATGAAGAAACGAGCCATGTCGTAGGTTCCTGGAAGGGCTCAGCCCTGGCTTGCGGGTGTCGGCGTTGCGTTGGCGTTGGCGCTGGCGACCGGCACCTGCCAGTCGCGCGGATCGACCAGCACGCCCTCCTGCAGGCGCTCCTGGCCTTCCACCACGACCTTCTCGCCCGCCTTCAGGCCATGCCGCACCAACCATTGCCGGTTGACGCTACCGTCCACCTCCAGCGTGCGGATCACTGCTTTGCCATCGGCGGCGATGACCCAGGCATAGGCCTGGCCACCGGCGCTGCGCAGCACCGCCTGCTGTGGCAGCAGCAGCGCGCTGGCCGGCGCACCGCGCGGCACCCGCGCACGCACGTACATGCCCGGCAACAGCTGCCGCTCAGGGTTGTCGACCAGGATGCGCAGGATCACATCGCCGGTGCGTGCATCGACATTGACACCGGAGAACAACAGCCGGCCGCGCTCGGGCAGCGGCGTACCCGCCGCGCCGATGATCGTCACCGGCAGCTCGCCGTCCACCGCACCGCGCCGCAGGGACTGCAGCTGCGATGCAGGCTGGCGCACGTCCACATAGACCTGGTCGATCTGCTGCACCACCGCCATCGGCTCGGCATCGGCGACGCCGACCAGCGCGCCTTCGGTCACCAATGCCTGGTCGATGCGGCCATCGATCGGTGCACTGACCGTCGCATAGCGCAGATCGAGCTGGCGTCGCGCCAGGATCGCGCGTGCCTCGTTGACTGCTGCGCGGGCCTGCTCGTGCTCGGCGCTGGCATCGTCGCGATGCTGCTGGCTGACCGCCTGCGCGGCGGCCAGTGCCTGCAGCCGCTGTGACTGCACCCGGCTGCGGCCGAGGGCGGCCTCACTGCGCTGCAGGGCCGCCAGCGCCGAATCGACGTCGGCGCGGAACGCCGCCGGGTCGATCTGGAACAGTGGCTCCCCGGCATGTACTTCCGCGCCCTGCTCGAACATCCGGCGCTGCACGATGCCGCCGACCTGCGCACGGATCTGCGCGGTGCGCACCGCCGCCACCCGACCGGGCAGTTCATCATCACGCTGCACCACCTGCGGGCCGACCGTAACCACGCTGACACGCGGCACGGCTTCGACGGTGGGTTCGGGGCGGGAGCAGGCCGTCATGGCCAAGGCGAAGGTCGCGACCAGCGCGACCGGAGTCCTGAAGGTTCTCATTGCTGTGCACAGTGCCGCAGACGCGGCTGACGAATCATGAAGCGCGCAGTGTGCGTGGCGATGATGGGGTTTCGATGGAGGAACTGTGGAGATACGATGGAGGGCAAGCACCTTCCGGCCTCGCCTTGCCATGCATGCCTCCCCTGCCCTCGCGGCGCTGGTCCTGATCGTCGAGGACGAAGCCGAGATCGCCGACATTCTTGCCGCCTACCTTGAACGCGAGGGCCTGCGCACCCTGCGTGCGGCCGATGGCCAGATTGCATTGGACATGCATCGCAGCATGCGCCCGGACCTTGTACTGCTGGACGTGCAGCTGCCGCGGCTGGATGGCTGGAGCGTGCTGACCCAGCTGCGCCAGCGCGGCGAAACGCCGGTCATCATGCTGACCGCGCTGGACCAGGATCTGGACAAGCTGACCGCACTGCGGATGGGCGCGGATGACTATGTAGTCAAGCCGTTCAACCCCGCCGAGGTGGCGGCACGCGTTCGCGCAGTACTGCGGCGTACGCTGCGCAGTTCGCGGGCGGATGCGCCCAGTGCCCTGCGCGTCGGCCCGCTGCTGATCGACACCGCCACCCACGCGGTGCATGTGGAAGGCGACGGCTACAGCCACGAGCTGCTGTTGACGCTGACCGAGTTCAAGCTGCTGCATTGCATGGCATTGGCGCCGTCACGGATCTTCAGTCGCAGCGAGCTGATGCACGAATGCCTGCCGGAAAGCGAAGCGCTGGAACGCACCGTGGACAGCCATGTCAGCAAGCTGCGGCGCAAACTGGACGAAGTGGGCCTCACCCAGATTCCGGCCAGCGTGCGCGGTGTCGGCTACCGCCTGATGGCAGACCGCTGATGCGCCGCTCCGGGCTCAGCCGGCACATCATCGTGTCGATGTCGCTGATGGTCGTCGGCGTCATCGTGATGGTGATCCTCTCTTCGTGGCTGCTGTATGCGGTACTGATCGAGTTCTTCCCGGCCAGCGCCGAAGAGCCGGAAGGATGGCTGCCGACTGGGCCTGAACTGGCGTGGATGGTCGGGGTGATCCTGACCGGGCTGGCGCTGGCGATCGCCGCCTCGTTCCGTCTGGCCCATCGCATCCTGTCGCCGCTCAATTCACTGGTGGACAGCGTACGTGCGCTGGCCGGCGGCGATCTCGGCGCGCGCGCCACGGCCGAGGCCAACTCCCCCGGCGAGGTCGCAGCGCTGGTGGACGACTTCAATGCGATGGCGCGCCGCCTGCAGCACATGGAAAGCGAACGGGTAATGTGGCACGCGGCCATCGCCCACGAACTGCGCACGCCGGTGACAATCCTGCGCGGCCGCCTGCAGGGCCTCGCCGAAGGCGTGTTCCAGCCTGATGAGTCGCAGTTCCGCAGCCTGCTGGCGCAGGTCGAGGGCCTGTCGCGGCTGATCGAGGACCTGCGGGTACTGAGCCTGGCCGACAATGCCCGCCTCGATGTGCGCCGCGCCCGCACCGACGTTGTGGCCGAAGTGCATTCGGTGATGACCCTGGTCGATCCTGCCTTCCGCAGCGCCGGCTTCGTGCTGGAGCTGGAAACCAGCCGCGAAGAGCACCCCGCCCATTGCGACCCGACGCGGTTGCGGCAGGCGCTGCTGGCCTTGCTGGAGAACGCGCGCCGCTATGCCAACCCGGGCAAGGTACGCATCGCCGTGCATGACACCGTGGCCCACGTGCAGGTGGCGATCGAGGACGAAGGCCCCGGTATCGACCCGACCCTGCACGCGGACATCTTCAATCCGTTCATGCGCGGCGACGGCTCACGATCGCGCCTGGGCGGCGGCAGTGGCCTCGGCCTGGCGGTGGTCAAGGCCATCGCCGATGCGCACGGCGGCCAGGTCTACTGCACGCCGGGCACGGCCGGAGGCAGTCGTTTCGTCATCGAGCTGCCGCGCCAGTAGGCGGCACTTCGGCGGCCTGCTCACGCACCCGCGCACCCAACACAGCGAGATTGCGGTCGATGTCATCCAGCTCGCGCTGCTGTGATGCCGGCAACTGCGCGCGCAGCTGCACACGCAGCGCCTGCCAGGCGGGTACCGTCTGTGCGCTGGCAGCGGCCACTGCCCGTGCAACTTCCGCCTGTTCTTCCGCCTGCGGCAGGCCGTAACCAGCGTCGGCCAGCAACTGGCCCGGGCGCAACCACTGGCCGCTCTGTTCCAGCAACGCACGCAGCGAACGGGTGGCCGCGCTGTCCGGGTCGGCCAGCAACCGTCGCTTCAGTGCGTCGCGTGACCGCAGTTCCGCGCGCCGCTGCGCCGCCTGTTCCAACAACAGCAGGCCGGCGCTGGCACGCACATCACCGCGCAGCAGCCACGGTGCGCGCTGTTGCGCCGGCAGCGCCAGCCATGCGCGCACATCGCGCGCCGGCAATGCCATCTGCGCTGCGGCAACCGAGAACAACTGCTGGAAGTGATCGCGCGCGGACGCAAAGTAGTAGCCCTGCGCCTGTGCCTGCGCGGGATCGGCCAGCACCTGCTCGTCCAGGGCGTGCAGCCGCGCCAGCCGTCGCCGCAGCCCGCGCGGGCTCAGCTGTGCCAGGCCGGCTTCGCCCAGACGCGGAACACCTGCCTGCAGCAACTTCGCCGTCTCCACCGCGCAGTTGTTGCTGACGAAGTAATAGCGGCCGTCATAGCTCCAGTGCACCTGTGCAGTGCGCTCGAGCAGGCTGGCGATCTCACTGCGGTCCAGCTGCAGCGGCAGCGAGGCCAGTCCGCGCAGTTCGACCTTGGTGTACTCGTCCACCACCTGCTGCAGCGGCAGCACGAACAGGCGCGAAGGATAGCCACCGGTCAGGCCGCGCCAGTTGGAAATCTGCACGTCGCCGACGAAGGCGCGAAAGGACAGCACCCGGTGATGCTCCAGGTCCAGCCTGCAGTCCGGTCCCGGTGCGCGGCCAGGACGGCAGATCACCAGTCGCAGCATGCTGTGGCCCCAGCGGCTCATCGGCTGCGCACTGCCTTCGGCGAACAGATAGTCCACGGCGTAGACGCGGGCCGGGTCCAGTGCCAGCAGCGACGCGGCGCCCTCTTCCGCGTCGGCCTGCAGCAACGGAACGGTGCCCGCGCAGTGCGGCGCAGGCAACGATGGCGGCGTACCGAAGTGTGCGCGATACCATTGCGCCAGCGCCGGGCGCCGGCACGCGAACTCGGCATCGAGCACGAAGTGTTCGGCGTTCACCGCCAGGTACTCGGTCGGGTCGGTCAGTTCATAGGCATCGGGACTGCGGTCGCGGAAGGCGTTGTCGCCACGGCCCAGGTGCCAGGGTTTGCGCTGCCAACCTGCAAGGTCACGCCAGCGGGCGCTGCGCGACCAGTTCGCAACAGTGCGGTCGGCGACATGGGTCAGTTCATGCACCAGCGCGCTACGCCGCGCGCGGCGGGCACCGGCCACGTCATCATCCAGCAGGTCGCGACGCAGCGCGATGCGTCCGGCGAAGGCACGGCCATGTACGTTCGCGGGCAGGTCGTCACGCCAGCCGACCTTTACCTGCGCGGGCAATGCCCGCAGCAGGCCTTCCGGCAGCAGCGACTGCACATCACTCAGTGTCTGCGTCGCCACCTGCTGCTGCGCCGGGCTCAGCCCGGTCGGGTCCAGCTGCAGGCGCTCAGCCGCATGCGCAGCGTGAGCGATCAGCAGTAGAGCCACGCCATGCGTGGCTGCGCTCCGAACAGATGTCATGAGGTTGCCGGCCAGCGGCCGGCACTACCCGGGCGCTGGATCAACGCGCCAGAAGCGCGCGCGCCAGCTGCAGGTCGCTCTGCTGCTGTGCAGCTGCATCGTGCTCGCGCAGGTGCACCAGTGCCGCCTGCAGGCGTGCGCCACGGATCTGGCCATCGCTGGCGACAAAAGCCGCCGCATCATCGCGTGCAGCCAGCACCACCTTGTCATCGCCCGAGCTGCTGCCCGAGGAACCCGAAGAAGCGCCCGTCGCCGACCCGGCCGAGGTGCCGGCAAAGCTCGAAGCGAAGCCGGCCAGCGGCAGGGACAACAGGGCAACCAGCAGAAGCGGACGGATCATGGTCAGGGAGTTCATCGATTGGGTGGGTGGAGCGTAACGGCTGGGTGAAGTCTTTGCCCGTGTCAAAGGTCGAACAACTTTCCGGGATTCAGCCGCCCTTCGGGATCGAACGCGCGCTTGACCGCCTTCATCAGCCCGATCTCGGCCGGGCCACGGGTGCTGTCCAGGTAGCCCTTCTTGACCAGGCCGATGCCGTGCTCGGCCGAAATGCTGCCATTGAAGCGCGCCAGCACCTGCGCCAGCAGCTTGGTCACGTGCTCGCACTGGGTCACGAAGTCGGCATCGCTGGTGTCATCCGGCTTGAGCACATTGATGTGCAGGTTGCCGTCACCGATATGGCCGAACCAGACCACATCGAAATGCGGGTAGGCGTCGCCGATCAGCGCCTGGGTCTCGGCCAGGAACGCCGGCATCGACGAGATCCGCACCGAGACATCGTTCTTGTAGGGCTTGTAGCGCGCCAGCGCCTCGGTGATGCCCTCGCGCAGGCGCCACAGCTGCGCCGCCTGGGCATCGCTGGCACTGATCACCCCGTCGCTGACCCAGCCATTGCCCATGCAGTCTTCGAAGGCGGCCATTGCCGCAGCTTCCTGCGCTTCATCGCCGGCAGCGAATTCGGTCACCACGTAATAGGGGTGTACTTCATCGAACGGTGCCTGCGCGCCGTGTGACAGCACGTGCTCCAGCGCACGGTCGGTGAAGAATTCGAACGCCTGCAGCTGCAGTCGCGCGCGGAAGGCGGCGAACACCTGCATCAGCACGTCGAAGCTGGGCAGCGCCAGCAGCATCACGTTGCTGGCCGGCGGCGGGTCGGTGAGTTTCACCGTGGCCTCGACGATCACGCCCAGGGTGCCTTCCGAGCCGATCAGCAGCTGGCGGAAATCGTAGCCGCTGGAGTTCTTGATCAGGCCCTTGTTGAGCTCGAGCAGTTCGCCCGTGGCGGTGACCACCTTCAGTCCTGCGATCCATTCGCGGGTATTGCCGTAGCGGATCACCCGGATGCCACCGGCATTGGTGGCGATGTTGCCGCCGATCGAACACGAGCCGCGTGCAGCGAAGTCCACCGGATAGATGAGGCCGTGCTCCAGCGCGGCGTTGTGCAGCGCCTCCAACGGCATGCCGGCCTGCACCACCAGGGTACGGTCGACGGCATCGTAGTCCAGCGCCTTGTTCATCCGTTCCAGGCTCAGCACCAGCTCGCCATGGGCCGCCACCGCGCCGCCGGACAGGCCGGTGCGACCACCGGACGGAACCACTGCCACGCCTTCGGCCGCGCTCCAGCGCATCACCGCCTGCACTTCTTCCACCGTGGCCGGCAACGCGATCGCCAGCGGCGCCGGCGTCCAGCGCCGGGTCCAGTCGCGCCCGTAATGCTCCAGGTCGGCAGGGTCGGTCTTCAGCTTCAGGCCGGGACAGGCCTGCTGCAACGAGGCGATGCGGGAATCGGTCATGACGGTCCAGCGCGGTGCGTGAAGAACGGGCAAGCGTGCCAGCGGCCGGGCCCAGCGTCCAGCCCTGCAGCGCCATCAATAGCTGCAGTTGCAACCAATTGCGCACTGCACCATGGGCGTTGCGATCTGGCATAGTGGTCAGCCCCTGTCCCACTGGCCGTGCCGCCCCATGTCGCCGAAGAAGACCTCGTTCCCGAAGCAGGATATCCGCGTGCTGTTGTTGGAGGGGGTCAGCCAGACCGCCGTGGAGGTGTTCAGCGCCGCCGGCTACAGCCAGATCGAGGCGCACACCAAGGCACTGCCCGAGGACGAACTGAAGGCGCGCATCGCCGAGGCGCACATCGTCGGCATCCGTTCGCGCACCCAGCTCAGCGCCGAGGTGCTGGCCGAGGCCAAGCGCCTGATCGCGGTCGGCTGCTTCTGCATCGGCACCAACCAGGTCGACCTGGATGCGGCCGAGCTGGCCGGTATTCCGGTATTCAACGCGCCCTACTCCAATACCCGCAGCGTCGCCGAGCTGGTGATCGCCGAAGCGATCATGCTGACCCGCGGCATCCCGCAGAAGAACGCCGAATGCCATCGCGGTGGCTGGTCGAAGTCGGCCAGCGGCAGCCATGAGGTGCGCGGCAAGGTGCTGGGCATCATCGGCTACGGGCATATCGGCACCCAGGTGGGCGTACTGGCCGAATCGCTGGGCATGCAGGTGATCTTCCACGACGTGGAAACCAAGCTGTCGCTGGGCAATGCCCGTGCCGCGGCCAGCCTGGATGACCTGCTGGCGCGCGCCGACATCGTCACCCTGCACGTGCCGGAGACGCCGTCCACGCAGTGGATGATCGGCAGCACCGAGCTGGCGAAGATGCGCCGTGGCGCGCACCTGATCAACGCTGCGCGCGGCACCGTGGTCGACATCGATGCGCTGGATGCTGCGCTGGCCAGCGGCCACATCGGTGGCGCGGCGCTGGACGTGTTCCCGGTCGAGCCGAAGGGCAACGGCGATATCTTCGAATCACCATTGACCCGCCACGACAACGTGATCCTGACTCCGCACGTGGGCGGCAGCACGCTGGAAGCACAGGACAACATCGGCATCGAAGTGGCCGCCAAGCTGGTGCGCTACAGCGACAACGGCAGCACCCTGTCGGCGGTCAACTTCCCCGAAGTGACCCTGCCCGAGCACGCCGACAGCCTGCGCCTGCTGCACATCCACCAGAACGTGCCGGGCGTGCTGTCCAAGGTCAACGAGATCTTCTCGCGGCACAACGTCAACATCGACGGCCAGTTCCTGCGCACCGACCCGAAGGTGGGTTACGTGGTGATCGACATCACCGCCAGCGAGGAACAGGCCAGCGCGGTGCGTGACGAGCTGGCGGCGATTCCGGGCACGTTGCGCACGCGCATCCTGTATTGAGTGGCGCGCCGCCGGGCGGGCCCCGGCGGAATGCATCCGGCACCACGCCATCCACGCTTGGCGTGGATCTGCTGGCATTACGCCCGTTTGGATACTGCGCCATCCACGCATGGCATGGATCTACCGGCATTGCGGCCGTTTGGATACTGCGCCATCCACGCATGGCGTGGATCTACTGGCATTGCGCCCGTTTGGATACTGCGCCATCCACGCATGGCGTGGATCTACCAAGAGATCGCGCGACCAGTAGATCCACGCCATGCGTGGATGCTTTTTTCAGCGCGCCAGCCAGCGCCGCGCCATGCGCTGCATCGATTCATCCGACTGCGGATCGCCGGCGACCTCGGCCACCGGCCGCCAGGCCAGCTCCAGCGACTCTTCGCTGAGCACGAAATCCTCCCCGCCCAGCGCACGGATCACGAAACGCACGTCGTAGTGCCAGTGCCCCGGCACGTCTTTGCGTTCCGGAATCCAATGCTTGTCCAGGTCGAAGATCGCCGGATCGTCCAGCACCAACCCGGTCAGGCCAGACTCCTCTTCGGCCTCCTTCAGCGCCACCCGGGCCAGGTCGCGGTCGCCGTCGGCGTGGCCGCCCAGCTGCAGCCAGCGCTGCAGCTTGCGATGATGGGTCAGCAGCAGGCGCTTGCCATCGGCGCTGACCAGCCAGCAGCTGGCGGTGAAATGGCCTGCCAGCCGCTCGCGGCGGAACGCATCCTCCACATCGTCGATCAATGTGCCGAATTCGGCAGCGAGGGCGTCGTGGGCGGGTTCCTTGCGCGCATAGTCATGCAGCAGGCGGCGCAGGCGATCGTCAAGCACGGCAAGGGATTCGGTGGTTTCGCTCATGAATGCGGGGTGCCCGGAAAAATACCGGTCATTATCGCCGCTCATTGTTGCGTTTGCGCTTGTGCGGTGCCTTCAGCATTGGCTAAGGTACAGCGGGCCGTTTGCGCGGCCTTCACCATTCGGGCCGCTGGCAATGTACCGGCAGCCCTCCCAATCCGATCATCAGGAAGTACTGCATGCTGAAAGCTCTGTTGAGGGTCAAGCCGGTCGAACCGGCCGGGCACGTCGATGCCGGCGAACCCATCGAAGGCAGCCTGGACGGCGAAGCCACGTTGAAACGGACCCTCACGGCGAAACACCTCATCATGCTTGGCATTGGTGCGGTGATCGGCGCAGGTATTTTCGTGCTCACCGGCCAGGCCGCGGCCAACCACGCCGGTCCGGCGGTGATGCTGTCGTTCGTGTTCGCCGGGATCGCCTGCGCGCTGGCGGGCCTGTGCTACGCCGAGTTCGCCGCGATGATGCCGGTCTCCGGCAGCGCCTATTCCTACTCCTATGCCACCCTCGGCGAGGGCATGGCCTGGTTCATCGGCTGGTGCCTGGTGCTGGAGTACCTGTTCGCCTCGGCCTCGGTCGCGGTGGGCTGGTCGGCGTACCTGATCAGCTTCATCACCACCACGCTGCACATGCCGTTCCCGGACGCGCTGAGTGCGGCGCCGATCGCCTGGAACGGGCACGAGTTCGCCGCCTCCGGCAAGCTGTTCAATCTGCCGGCGGTACTGATCGTGGCGGCGGTGACCGGCCTGCTGTACGTGGGCGTGACCCAGTCCGCGTTCGTCAACGCGATCATTGTGGCCATCAAGGTGTTCGTGATCTGCCTGTTCGTGGGCATCGGCGCGGCCCACGTGGACCCGGCCAACTGGCATCCGTTCATCCCGGAAAACACCGGCGTGTCCGGCGAGTTCGGCTGGAGTGGCGTGTTCCGCGCGGCCACCATCGTGTTCTTCGCCTACATCGGCTTCGATGCGGTCTCCACCGCCGCCGGTGAAACCAAGGACCCGCAGCGCAACATGCCGATCGGCCTGCTCGGCTCGCTGGCGGTCTGCACCATCGTCTACATCATCGTCTGCGCGGTGCTGACCGGCATGCTGCCGTACCACCTGCTGGGCACCGACAAGCCGGTGGCCACCGCACTGGAAGCCTACCCGAGCCTGTCCTGGCTGAAGACCGCCGTGGAAATCGGCGCGATCGCCGGCCTGTCCTCGGTGGTGCTGGTGATGATGATGGGCCAGACCCGCATCGCCTACACCATCTCGCGCGATGGCCTGCTGCCGAAGGTGTTCGGCAAGGTCCACAAGCGCTTCCGCACGCCGTACTGGGCCACGATCGTGGTCGGCGTGATCGCCGCCTCGCTGGCCGGCATGGTGCCGCTGAACGTGCTCGGCGAGCTGGTGTCGATGGGTACCCTGCTGGCCTTCGCCACGGTCTGCGTGGGCGTGCTGATCCTGCGCTACACCCGCCCGGAGCTGCACCGCCCGTTCCGCGTGCCGCTGGTGTGGGTGATCTGCCCGCTGGGTGCGCTGTCGTGCCTGTTCCTGTTCTGGCAGGCGTTCGTGGTGCACTGGCACCTGTTCGTGGGTTGGACCGTGCTGGGCCTGCTGATCTACTTCGGCTACGGCATGCGCCACAGCAAGCTGGCCAAGTCGCCCTGATCCTCCCGACGGGCCGGCTCCTGCGCCGGCCCGTCGATATCCGCAAGCATTTCCGCCCTCGCCCGTTCACGGGGCGCACCGCACAAGACCACCACACATGTTCAAGCAACTGTGGGCCACCAAGCACCCGCACGCCGCCCACGAAGACGCCAACGGCCTCAGCCTGCGTCGCCACCTCGGCCCTTGGGGTCTGACCGCACTCGGCATCGGCGCGGTGATCGGCGGCGGCATCTTCGTCATCACCGGCCAGGCCGCCGCCAACCACGCCGGCCCGGCCATCATGCTGTCGTTCGTGCTGGCCGCGATCTGCTGCGCCTTCTGCGCCCTGGCCTATGCCGAGTTCGCGGCGATGGTGCCGGTCTCCGGCAGCGCCTATACCTATACCTACGCCACCTTCGGCGAGCTCTCGGCCTGGTTCATCGGCTGGATGCTGGTGCTCGAGTACGGCGTATCCGCCTCGGCCGTGGCGGTCAGCTGGACCGGCTATTTCCTCAGCCTGCTCAGCCATTTCGACATCCATCTACCGGCTGCGCTGGTCAGCGCCCCGTTGGACGCGCAGCTGCGCCCCACCGGCGCCATCGCCAACATCCCTGCCGCAATCCTGGTGCTGCTGCTGACCTGGCTGTGCTACGTCGGCATCAGCAAGTCGTCGGCGATGAACATGGCCATGGTCATCCTCAAGACCGGCCTGATCGTGCTGGTGATCGTGGTCGGCTGGAAATACGTGGACACCAGCAACTGGACCCCGTTCATCCCGGCCAACGAAGGCCCCGGCAAGTACGGCATGGAAGGCGTGCTGCGCGGTGCGGCGATGGTGTTCTTCGCCTACATCGGCTTCGAAGCGGTATCGGTGGCAGCGCAGGAATCACACAAGCCGCAGCGCGACATGCCGATCGGCATGATGCTGTCGCTGGTGATCTGCACGGTGCTGTACATCGCGATGGCTGCGGTCATGACCGGCCTGGTGCCCTACCAGCTGCTGGGCACCGATGAGCCGGTGGTGACCGCCGTGGCCGCGCATCCGCAGCTGGGCTGGTTGCGGGTGGTGGTCGAGATCGGTGCGCTGATCGGCCTGTCGTCGGTGGTGCTGGTGATGATCATCGGCCAGCCGCGCATCTTCATGATCATGGGTCGCGACGGCCTGCTGCCGCCGGTGTTCACCAAGATCCACCCGAAGTACCGCACGCCGCATATCAATACGGTCATCACCGGCATCGGCATCGCCCTGCTGGCGGCGCTGTTCCCGTTGGACATCCTCGGTGAACTGACCTCGATGGGCACGCTGATCGCCTTCGCCGCGGTCTGTGCCGGTGTACTGATCCTGCGCCGCACGCAGCCGGACCTGCCGCGTCCGTTCCGCATCCGGGGCGCGTGGTTGATCTGCAGCCTGGGCGTGCTGAGCTGCCTGGCGCTGCTGTCGGCGATGACGCTGCACAACTGGATGTTGATGGGCGTGTGGACGTTTGTCGGCTTCGTGATCTATTTCTTCTACGGGTTCAAGCACAGCCGCCTGCGGGGGAAGTGAGGTTTTCTGCATTGCAGGGCCTGCGGCCCTGCACCTGCCTTTGAAGCCAGAGCAACGGCACCGGCGGCTCTGAGGGTTTGACGGGGAGGGGTGAGATTGCGGGGGACGCTGCAAGTACGTCCCTGTAAGCTCGGTCGCCGCATCCATGCGGCTCACGCCCCCGCAACCTCCCCCCTCCCCGCCTTCGACAGGTCCACGCAGCTGTCGGTAGATCCACGCCATGCGTGGATGAAGCGTTCCCGGAAATGAATGCTCGGGGACGAATCTGCTGTAGAGCGGAGCCATGCTCCGCTCCGAGCAAGCGCAGCGAAGCGATCCGCTTTCGCTTTTCCTTCTTCACTCCGTGGCTGGCCGCCCGCAGGAACCTGTCAGGGGTGGGGCGGGTGGGGCGTGCAGGGGCCTTGGCGCCATGGATGGCGCCATCGAGCTTACAGGGACGTACTTGCAGCGTCCCCTGCACGGCCCACCTGCCCCGCCCACCCCATGAACCGCTCTACGCGACCAGCCACGAGGGGCTCAGCCGTTGGCCGAATCCAGTAAAATCGCCCCCATGAACGCCCCCACCTTCCCCTACGACACCGCGCGCCTGAGCGAACTGGCCCAGCTGCTGATCGACAACGTCCGCGAACTGGCCCAGGCCGGCTGGACCCCGGCCACCAGCAGCAACTTCTCCCACCGCCTGGATGACCGCCACGCCGCGATCACCGTGTCCGGCAAGGACAAGGGCCGGCTGATCGAAGACGACATCATGGTGGTGGACTTCGATGGCAAGGCCGTCGGCCGCCCGCTGCGCCCCTCCGCCGAAACCCTGCTGCATACCCAGCTGTATCGCCGTTTCCCGGAGATCGGCTGCGTGCTGCATACCCATTCGCCGGTGCAGACCATCGCCTCGCGCCTGTATGCGCCGCAGGGGCATATCCGGGTGGAGGGCTACGAACTGCTGAAGGCCTTCGCCGGCAACAGCACCCACGAGATGGCCATCGACATCCCCGTGTTTGCCAACACCCAGGACATGGACGTGCTGTCGGCCCAGGTCGACGCCCTGCTCGACACGCAGACCCTGTGGGGCTACCTGATCGACGGCCACGGCCTGTACGCCTGGGGCCGCGACATGGCCGAAGCGCGCCGGCACATGGAAGCGTTCGAGTTCCTGCTGCATTGCGAGCTGGAGCTGCGCAAGCTGCGCCGCTGACGTTTCCGGTAAGGCCAGATGCCATTCTGGAATCTGGCCATCGACGCCACCCTGCTACCCTGTCCTCCCCCCGAGACGTTCAAGCTGCCGCCATGAGCCGACTGCGCATCTACGACGATACCCACCCCGAATCGCCGCTGCTGGATACCCAGGACGGCGCGATCATCGCTGCCGAACTGCAGAAGATCGGCGTCACCTTTGAACGCTGGCAGGCCACCGCGCCGGTCGCCCCGGGCGCAAGCCAGGACGAGGTGTTTGCCGCCTACCGCGCCGACATCGACCGCCTGGTCGCCGAGCGCGGCTTCAAGAGCGTGGACGTGGCCTCGATCGCGCCGGACAACCCGAACCGCGCCGAGCTGAGGAAGAAGTTCCTCGACGAACACTTCCACAAGGAAGACGAAGTGCGCTTCTTCGTCGCCGGCTCGGGCCTGTTCACCCTGCACGTGGGCGACAAGGTCTACGAGATCGAGTGCGTGAAGGATGACCTGATCGCCGTGCCCGACGGCACCACCCACTGGTTCGACATGGGCGATGAGCCGAGCTTCGTGGCGATCCGCTTCTTCACCGAGCCGGATGGCTGGGTCGGTCACTTCACCGGCACCGACATCGCGCAGAAATTCCCCCGTTACATTCCGACCCAGGCGTCCTGATCAATGCAGCCCCGCGTCATCCTGACCGACATCGAAGGCACCACCAGCAGCATCTCGTTCGTCAAGAACGTGCTGTTCCCGTACGCACGCCAGGCGCTGCCCGGCTTCGTCGCCGAACATGGCCAGCAGCCGGAGGTGCGTCGCTGGCTGGACGCCGTCGCCACCGAGATCGGCGGCGCCTGCCAGGACAGCCTGGTGGCCGAGACGCTGCAGGGCTGGATCGACCAGGACCGCAAGCACACCGCGCTGAAGGCCCTGCAGGGGCTGATCTGGGATGCGGGCTACCGTCGTGGCGACTACACCGCGCACTTCTACCCGGAAGTAGCGCCGGTGCTGAAGGGGTGGCACGCTTCGGGCCTGCCGCTGTATGTGTACTCCTCCGGTTCGGTGCCGGCGCAGAAGCTGTTCTTCGGCTTCAGCGATGCCGGTGACCTCAGTCCGCTGGTGTCGGGCTGGTTCGATACCGAAGTCGGTGGCAAGCGCGAGGCCGACAGCTATCGCCACATCGTGCAGGCCATCGGCGTTCCCGCTGGCGAGATTCTGTTCCTGTCCGACGTCGTCGAGGAACTGGACGCCGCTCGCGAAGCCGGCCTGCAGACACGCCTGATCGATCGCCTGGAGGACTACCCGATGCCGCGCATCGGCGCAGCCGCCAACGGCCATGATCGCGTCGAGAACTTCCAGCAGATCCAACTGTAAGCGCGGCCCGCCGATGGGCTCTGCGGCATCGGCTACCGGGTACCGCTCCTGGTAGATGCCAACCTTGGTTGGCATACGGCCGATGTGTCAACCAAGGTTGACACCTACCAGAACGTGGTTCAGCCACCCTCAACGATCGTTGAGGGTGCGCACCTTCAACGCCTCACGCAGCGCAGTCAGATCCACCGGGCCACGCACGGCGATGTCACGGGTTTCGCCCGGCAGCAGGTCCAGCAGATTGTCTTCCACCTGCACGTCGAGCGCGCCGAAATCGATCCAGACCGCGCGCACCAGCGCTGCGCTCTGCAGCCGCAGGCGGTAGTGGTCACCGTCGATCGTCAGGGTTGATTTCAGCTGCTGGCGTGGCAGCACCTGATCCTTAGCTTCGACGAACCCAACGACCTGCTGCGCCGTCACCCTGCCGCCCTGCAGCAGCTCGAACACCGCCACCGTCCGCGCAGGGTCAGCACCGGCCAGCAATTCGGCATCCGCGTAGTTGCCGATATCGGTCACCCCGGCAGCGACCAGCGTCACCGCCTGCTCGCGACGGCGCAGTACCTTGCCTTCCACGTCCATCACCCGCAGGCGCCACCGCGCATCCAACGGCGCGGCCTGGTCATTGATCAGGCGCACGCGTGTCCTGCCCTCATCGCGCAGCGCGACCACGGTGACCGGCGCGAAGAAGCGGCGCGCGGCAAAGTGCAGCGCCTTCCAGCGGCCGAAGTAGTCCACGCTCGACCACGACGCACCTGGCCAGACGTCGTTGAGCTGCCAGTACAGTGAGCCCATCGTGTACGGCCGCGAAGCGCGATGGTGCAACGCCGCCAGGGCGATGCCATCGGCCTGCATCACCTGGCTCAGATAGACGAAGTCCTCGAAGTCCTTCGGCGTGCCGTAGCCCAGCTCGATGTAGTGCAGCAGGCGCGTATTGCCCTCGCCGGCCATGAATTTCTGATGCGCACGGATCACCGGACTGTCGATGCGCTGCTCCGCACGGGTAGCGATCTGGTCCACCGTCGCCACTGCAGGCCAGGCCTGCAGGCCGTACTCGGACATGAAGCGCGGGGTCTCGCGCAGATAGGCCTGCACCGGCAATGCCGGATTGCCCCACACCTGCCAGTAGTGCTTGTCACCGCGGGTGGAGTCGTTGGCCTTCTCGTCCAGATCGTTGCTCGGCGAGCTGGACCAGTACGGCACGCCCAGCCCGTCTTCGCTCACCACCTGGCGCAGGTCGTTGCCGAACAGGTCAACGTAACCCTGCCAGACCTTCGCTGCAAACGCCGGATCTGCGGCCTTCAGGTCGCGGCCGTGGCCCCAATCCTTCCATGCTGTTTCTTCTTCGTTGTTGCCACACCACAGCACGATGCTGGGATGGTGCCGCAGCCGGCGCACGTTGTCGCGCGCCTCGGCGACCACGCTGGCGCGGAATGCCGGGTCGTAACCCGGCTGCATGCCACCGCCAAACATGAAGTCCTGCCAGACCAGCAGGCCCAGTTCGTCGGCGATATCGAAGAACGCATCGTCTTCGTAGTAACCACCACCCCAGTTGCGCAGCATGTTCATGTTGGCATCGCGCGCGGCGACCAGTACCTGGCGCAGTCGCGCAGCATCAACACGCGCAGGGAAGGCATCGAACGGGATCACGTTCGCGCCCTTGGCGAAGATCGGCACACCATTGATCACGAAGGCGAAGCCCTGCCCTCCCTTGTCGTCCTGCTCGCGGCGCAGCTCGACCGTGCGCAGACCGATACGCTGCTCGCGCTTCAACGTGGAATCGACACCACCGTCGAGCGAGGCCATTACGGTGTAGCGGTCCTGCGCACCATGGCCGACCGGCCACCAGCGCCGCGGCTTGGCCAGTTCAACCGGCACCTCCACGCTGTTCTGGCTGGGCTTCAGCTCGACCGTGCGCTGCACCCGTGCAACGCTGCGGCCATCGGGATCACGCACCTCAACGTCTACCGCCACCGGACCGGCGACCGCGCCCTGCTCCATCTGCAGCACCACGGCCAGCCTGGCCTTGCCTGCATCAAGCGCATCGGTGCGTACGGCCAGGTCGGTCAACCGATGCGCGCCCCATGCCTGCAGGTCAACGCCGCGCCAGACCCCAGCCGTCACGTAGCGCGGGCCCCAGTCCCAGCCGAAGTGGTAGGCCGGCTTGCGCGCGAAGTTGCCGACCATCGCGTCCTTGGGTTCATCGCCGTACGGCGAAGGATAATTGCCTGCGATTTTGTGCGGCATCGCCTGCACGCCCGGCAGCAGCGTGGGGATCGGCGAACGGAACACGATCTGAAGCTCATTGCCCTTCGCTCGCAGGCGACCTTCGACGCGGGCGCGCCAGGTGCGGTGGGCATTGTCGGCACGCAGCAGCGGCTTGCCGTTGAGCTTCACCTCGGCATAGGTATCCAGGCCATCGAAGCGCAGCTCGGCGTTGGGCCTGGCCAAGGTGACGGCGTCCACATCAAAACGGGCGCGGTACTCCCAGTCAGCCAGGCCGATCCACTGCAGCTCGGCTTCGGGCGCACCGACGTAGGGATCGCGGATCAGCTCGTGCGCCAGCAGATCGGTATGCACGCTGCCCGGCACCGTGGCCGCGCGCCACTGCTGCAGGCCCGGATGCGCCGCGCCCTGCGCGTCGCCGGGCAGCAGGCGGAATTCCCATTGCGCCTGCAGCGGTGCGGCGGTTGCAGGGAATGTGGTCGCCGCGATCAGCAGCAGGAGAAGACGGACAACGAGGGGAAGGCGATGCACGTGCGGACTCCTGTTGTTTTTGCCAGGCGTGGCCTGGCACTACTGCATTCGGACGATGTTCAACGAACGACGTTCAACACTTCGTAGCAGGCGCCCATGGTGTGGTAATCGACCTTGCCAGCCGGGCTCTTCTCGTCGCTGTACTTGCGGTTGTCTGCGTCGAGGATACGGAACCACGCGCCGTACTGATGGTCGACGAAGTGCTCCCACGAGTACGCCCAGATACGGTCGTACCACTGCCAATAGCGCTCATCGCCGGTGCGCTTGGCCATCAGTGCAGCGGTGGCGAGGGTCTCGGCCTGCACCCAGAAGTACTTGTCGTCGTCGCAGACGAAGCTGTCGCCGCCGATCGGCGCGCCGTCCATGCCGGGCTGGCGGCGCGACTCCGGTGCGAAGCCGTAGTACAGGCCGCCGCGCGCCTCGTCCCAGCTGCGCTCCACGGCCACATCGAACAGATGCTGCGCGGTCGGCAGCAGCCAGTCGGCCTGCACGTGGCGGTCCAGGATCAGCAGCAGCTTGGCCCACTCGGTCTGGTGCCCCGGTTGGAAGCCCCATGGCCGGAACAGATGCTTGGGATCGTCCAGGTTGTAGTCCCAGTCGATGTTCCAGTTGACGCCGTAGTGCTCCCAGACCAGACCGCCGGCCTTGGCCGCCTGGCGGCGGGTCATGTTGTCGGCCAGCTGCAGCGCGCGCTCGACATAGCGCTGCTCGCCACTGGCCTCGAATGCAGCCAGCATCGCCTCGCACATGTGCATGTTGGCGTTCTGGCCACGGTAACCGGTGAAGTTCCACTGGCCGTCGGCCTCGTCCCTGTACAGGCCGTGCTCCGCTTCCCAGAAGCGCGCTTCCAACAGCTGCCAGGTCTCATCCATCCACGTGCGGGCTTCTTCGATACCCGCTTTCAATGCACAGCTGTAGGCCAGCAGCACGAAGGCCACGCCGTAGCAGTGGTTCATGTCATCCTCGACCACGCCATCGCGCAGGGTCCAGGCGTAGCCGCCCGTAGCCGGGTTGCGATGCACCTCGCGCAGGTAGCGCACGCCGTGCTCGACCGCATCGCGGTACTCGGCATTGCCGAATTCGCGGTAAGCCATGGCGTAGTTGAAGACGAAACGGGTGCTGCTCACCAGGTGGCGATGGCTGGCATCGTAGATGCTGCCGTCGTCACGGAAGTAGTGGAAGAAGCCGCCCTTCGGGTCGATGCAGCGCGGGTGGTAGAACGCCATGGTGTCGGAGATGTGCGCGCGCAGGAAGGCCGGGGAACGGAAATCAGGCGAGGTGCTCATGCGGGAAGATCCTGTGCCTGCAGCAATTGCTGCACTTCATCGAACGAGGGCATCGCAGCGAACGCGCCCTTCCGTGTCACCGCCAGTGCGCCAACGGCGGCGCCGAAGCGCAGCGTGGCGGCGATCGCCTGCGGGTCCTGGCAGAACGCGGCAAAACCCGCACCCGCCCCACCCCGCTCCAGCAGCCCGACCAGCACGCCACCAACAAAGGCATCACCGGCGGCGGTGGTGTCCACGGTGGGCACGCGGAAACTGGTGACCTTGCCCTGCGTCTCGCGGGTGTACCAATGCAGCGTGGCGGCGCCGTCGGTGATGATCACCCAGCGTGCCTGCGCGGCCAGCAGGCGCCGCAGCACCAGCGCCTCGCCGTCATCGCCAAGCGGTGCCGCCAGGTACTCCAGTTCCTCGCGCGACAGCTTGACCAGGTCGGCGCGTTCCAGCGCCTGCCACAGCCGCGGTGTCGGGTCGACATCGGCCGGCCAAAGCGCCGGACGCAGGTTGAGATCCAGGCTGACCACCGCACCGGCCGTGCGTGCGCGGTCCATGCCGGCGAACGTCGCTTCGGCGATGTCCGCTTCGGTCAGGCTGTTGGAACAGACATGGAAGCACTGCGCGCCATCGAAGCAGCCTGCCTGGAAGTCGCTGTCACGGAACAGCAGGTCGGCGGCAGGCGGACGGTAGAAGCTGAAGCTGCGCTCGCCGCCCGCGTCCAGCGCCACGAAGGCCAGCGCGGTCTTGGCCGCGTCGGTGCGCACGATGTAGTCGGTGCCGACGCCGTGTTCGCTCAGGCTCTCCGCCAGGAAGTCGCCGAACATGTCGCGGCCGAGCATGCCGACGAACTGGGTCTTCGCGCCCAGCCGTGCGGCGGCCACCGCGACGTTGGCCGGTGCACCGCCTGCGTACTGCAGGAACGCGCGCGGTGTATCGGCCGAGGCCGGTGGCTGCGCTAGTAGATCGATCAAAATTTCGCCGAAGCAGACGATGGAACCCATTTTCGACTCAGCCTCCCTGCGTGCCGGCAGCCGGCGCGCGGGCGCCGACCAGTCCGTAGAAAATGATGTAGCCGTAGCACAGCAGCGGCAGGATGAAGCTGGCCTGCACGCCGACGTGGTCGGCCAGAACGCCCTGCAGGTAAGGCACCACGGCGCCACCGACGATGGCCATGATCAGCAGGCTCGAGCCCTTGCTGGTCAGCGGGCCCAGACGCTCGATGCTGAGCGCGAAGATAGTGGGGAACATGATCGAATTGAACAGGCCGATCGCTACCACCGAGTACAGCGCGACATTGCCGGAGGTCATCATGGTCAGCGTCAGCAGGCCGACATTGACCAGCGCGAAGATCGCCAGCAGTCGGCTCGGCGAGAAGCGCGCCAGCAGTGCCGAACCTGCGAAGCGACCGATCATCGCCATCGTCCAGTAGGCCGACACATAGTGGGTGGCTTCCTGCTCGCTGAAGCCGCCGATGGTGGGCATCGACAGGTAGTTGACCAGGAAGCTGCCGATCGACACTTCAGCGCCGACGTAGAAGAAGATGCCGAGCACACCCAGCAGCAGATGGCGCTTGCGCAGCGCGTCCAGGTAGCTGTGCTGATGACCCTCGTCAGCCTGCTCGGTGGTGTCGTTCAGCGCCGGCAGGCGGAACAGGAATACGAACAGGGCCAGCAGCACCAGCGCAATGGCCAGGCCCACGTAGGGGCCCTGCACTGCGTGCGCCTCGGCGGTACGGTAGGCCAGCTGTTCGGCGGCCGGCAGTGCAGCAATCTGCTCACCGCTCATGGCCGTGTTGGACAGGATCAGCATGCCGCCGAAGATCGGCGCGATGGCCGTACCCAGCGAGTTCAACGCCTGCGCCAGGGTCAGGCGGCTGGAGCTGGTCTGCTCAGGGCCAAGCAGCGCCACATACGGGTTGGCCGCGACCTGCAGCACGGTGATGCCGGTGGCCAGCACGAACAACGCACCGAGGAAGGCGCCATAGACGCGCAGCTCAGCGGCCGGCCAGAAGCCCAGCGCGCCAATGCCGGCGATCACCAGACCGGCCACGATGCCCTTCTTGTAACCCAGCGCTGCCACCAGCCGCCCGGCCGGCAACGACATCAGGAAGTAGGTGCCGAAGAAAGTGAACTGCACCAGCATCGCCTTGGCGTAGTTCAGTTCGAACACCGCCTTCAGATGCGGAATCAGGATGTCGTTGAGGCAGGTCAGGAAGCCCCACATGAAGAAGATGGTGGTGACCACGGCCAGCGCCTTGCCGTTGGTGACGGCAGGCTGGTTGCCCGGGGAACCCGATGGGCGGGGCGTTGCGGAGATCGGCATGCGGTACGCGCCTCGATGCGCGAAAGGTCGTTGGTGCGTGGAAGGGTGAAATCAGTTCAGCAGCAGAGCATCAGTTCGGACGTGCGGCACTGCTTTCGCGGATGCGCAACTGTACCGGGGCGACCGTGCGCCGTGGTGGCGCATCCGGTTCCTCCAGCCGCTGCAGCAGCAGGGACGCCGCCTGCCGGCCGCGCTCGCGAGGATCGGCGGTCAAGGTGGTCAGCGGCGGCACGGCGACCGACGCTTCGGAAATATCATCAAAGCCGGTCACCGCGAAGTCACCGCCGGGGCGGATGCCGCGCGAGTTCAGGCCCAGCATCAGCCCCAGCGCGACGGTGTCGTTGTAGCAGACCGCCGCGCTCGGCCGATGGCCGTCGACGAACAGTTCGTCGGTGCGCGCGGCCGCTTCCAGACGGTTGGGTGCCGATTCGATCATCCAGCCCGGCGGCAGCGCCAGCCCGGCTTCGGCCAGTGCCTGCTGGAAACCCGCGCGGCGCTGGTGGCAGGAACTCGATGCGGCGTGGCCACCGAAGAACGCGATCTGGCGATGGCCGCGCTCGATCAGGTGGCGGGTGGCCAGGTAGGCGCCATGCTGGTTGTCCAGGGTCAGGAAGTCCCACTCGGCGCCGTCCAGTTCGCGGTTGAACAGCAATACGTTGGCATTGGCACCCAGCGCCTGCCGCAGCAGCGTGGCATCGCTGCCTTCGGCCGGTGACAGGATCAGGCCCGCAGGCGTGTGTTCCATCAACGTGGACAGCACCGCCTGCTGGCGCTCGGGTGACTCGCCGGTACTGCCGAGCAGGGTCACGTAGCCACGCCCACCCAGCGCTTCATCCACACCGGAGGCGAATTCGGCGAAGAACGGGTTGGACAGATCGTTGATCACCAGCGCGATGCTGGACGATGTGCGTCGCCGCAGGTTCGCTGCAGCACGGTTGTAGACGTAGCGCTGGCGCCGCAGCTCGGCCTCCACCCGGGCGCGGGTATCGACGTTGACCAGCGGGCTGCCGCGCAGCACCAGCGACACGGTCGCGCGCGAAACGCCGATGGCACGGGCGATGTCGGTCACCGTCACCGCCTTGCCGGAACGCTTGCTGGAACTGCCGCCGTTGTCGTTCATCGTCTTCCCGCACTCCGATGGATGCTCAAGCCTAATGGATCGCGGCCCTGTCGTGCCGTGCCGTTCGCTGGGTTGCCTCGAACGGCACAGCCCGGCTCAGTGCAGCTGGCTGCCTGGTGCCGCACACCAGGACACCGGCAGATCCTTCACCGCCGTGCCCCAGCCCTGCGTCGGCGCCGTGCCGTCAAGCGCGAAGCGCAGCTTCGGGCCCTGCTGCAGCTGGTTCCAGCCCAGCCATACCGGCGCATGTGCCTGGCCATCAACCTGCACGCCCTGCACGTACTGCAGGCGGCGGCCATCGGCGCCTGGCGCCTCGATGCGCAGGGTGCGGCCATTGCCCAGCTCGACCTCGACCTTGGCAAAGCGCGGCGTGTGCAGCAGGAACTCGCCGCTGCCCGGCACCGCCGGGTACACGCCGATCGCACTGAACAGGTACCAGGCCGACATCGTGCCGAGGTCGTCGTTGCCGGTCACACCGTTGGGTGCATTGGTGAACAGCTGCTGCGCCGCACGCACCACCGCGGCGGTCTTCCACGGCTGGCCGATCAGCGTATACAGCCACGGCGAATGCAGGTCGGGCTCGTTGTTGGGGTTGTAGCGGAACTGGTTGTAGTAGCTGTACGGGCCGACCACCCATTCCTTGCGGGCGGCATTGAGCGGGTCGGCCTGCAGCGCATCCATCGCGAAGAAGGCATCGAGGCGGCGGCCGGCCTGTTCGCGGCCGTCCATCGCTTCGACCAGGCCCGGCACGTCCTGCTGCGCCAGCCACTGGTACTGCCAAGCCGTGCCTTCATGGAAACCATGGTGCGAGCGCGGGCTGTAGTGGCCATCGGCCGGGGTGTACCACTGGCCATCCTCGGTACGCGGACGCGGGAAACCGGTGAAGCCGGTCTCGGCATCACGCACCTGCGGGTCCCACACCTTGCGCCAGTTGCGACCGCGCTCACGCAGCGTCGCCGCGTCCTGCGCATGGCCGAGGCCATCGGCCATCTGCGAAAGCGCACAGTCGGCCAGCGCGTATTCCAAGGTAGCCGAACCACCGTGGTGCGGATCAACGTCCATGCCCTTGGACGGGAACGCGCGGTCGTAGACCACGTAGCCCTTGTCCAGATAGGTTGGATTGCCGGAACGGCCGGCCATGCGCGAGTTCAGCGGCGGCGTGCCGAAGGCATTGCGGCGCAGCGCGTCCCATGCCTGCGATTCACGGCCTTTGAGCGCACCGAAGCGCCACAGGTCGACCATGAACGGGGTGACCGGATCACCGGTCATGATGTTGGTCTCGAAGTTGGCATAGCCCCAGCGCGGCAACCAGCCACCCTGCTCGTCGATCGCCAGCAGAGTACGGCCGATGTCGCGCGCCACGTCCGGACGGGTCAGTGCCAGCCACTGGTTCTGCGCACGGTAGGTATCCCACAGCGAGAAGTACTCGTAGTAGGTCCAGCCATCGGCGCGATGGATGCCATCGTCATAGCCACGGTAGCGGCCATCGGCATCGTTGCCGGTCATCGGCTGCAGCAGTGCGTGATAGACCGCGCTGTAGAACACGGTGCGATCGTCGGCAGTGCCGCCCTGCACACGCACGCGTGCCAGCTGCTCACGCCACGATTGCTGCGACAGCGCGCGCATGCGTTCGAAGCCGAGCAGCGCCCCGCCCTGCATGCCCTCGGCGCGCAGGTTGTTGCGCGCACCTTCGGCGTCCACATGCGAAATCGCGCTGACGGCAGTAACCGACTTGCCCTTGCCCAGGTCGAAGCTGAGCCACGCGCCATTCGGCTTCTGCTCGCCTTCCATGCTGTGGCGCGCGCCCGGCAGGCCACCGCCCTCGCCCCAGGTGCCATGCGCCTTGAACGGACGGTCGAATTCGATACGGAACCAGGTGGTGTACTGATGGCCACCACAGAAGCTCTTGGTGACCAGCTTGCCTTCGACCACGCGGTCACCCACCACGTCGACCACGCTGCCGATCACCGAGTGGCGCTCGTTGGCCTGACCGACATTGACCAGCACGTGACCATCGCCCTTGCCCTGGCTGAAGGTGTAACGCTCGGCAGCCGCGCGGGTACGCGCCGTCGCTTCCGCATCAATGCCGCCGTAGCTGGTCAGACGCACCTTGTAGTAGCCGGCCTGGCCGATTTCGCCGTCATGGGTATAGGCCGAGGCATACGCCTTGTGGTCGAACTGCTTGGGGTTGGCGGTATCGAAGTCGCCGCGGGGACCGATGCTGCCCGTCACCGGCAGCACCGAGACCTGCCCACCCTGCTCCCAGCAACCGGCGCCGGACAGGAAGGAGTGGCCGAAGCCGCGGATCTTGTCGTCGTCGTAGCGCCAGCCCGAATAGTGGCTGCCGATCGGGCTGACCTGGATCAGGCCGAACGGCGCCGAGGCACCGGGGAAGGTGTTGCCGTCATCCTTGCTGCCGATGAAGGTGTTGACCTCGCGCTCCAGCGCGGCCGGCGCGGCCTGCAGCCAGGGCGTCACCGCGAGGGCCAACAGGCAGGCGATGCGGGCGAAGGGCCGATGGGACAGTGCCGACAGGCGGCGGTCGGGACGACGGTGGGACAACCTGGTCACGGGCAGGACTCCTTGGCGGCAGGGCGGCAGCGAAGGACCGGCCGCACAGGCCGAGCCCTCGTTTCCATCGGTATAAATCCGCACCCTGGCGGATTTAGATCGATTCAAGTAGAGCATGGGAATTTCGCCCAATGCATTCTGCGGCGCAGCATGAAGGGTGGGCTTCGGCCGGGCTGCGCCCGGCACCCGCAGAGGCAACGGCCGAAGCAACAGCAACAACAACTGCAACAGCAACAGCTGCATTCCGTGGGATGGCGGGGTGGGTCCGGTTGCGGGGGACGCTGCAAGTACGTCCCTGTAAGCTCGGTCGCGCCATCCATGGCGCTCACGCCCCCGCAACCGGACCCACCCCGCCTTCGACAGTTTCCTGCGATCTGCTGGAATGGCGTGGCGCGCTCCTGGTGGGTGTCGACCTTGGTCGACACGTGGTCCACGTCATGCGTGGGTTCTCTTCAATCAGATATGGAGATACTTGATTTCGATGGATTTGATCGACGCAAGGCGTCGAAGAACCATCCGTCACCGCAGATGTGTCGAGGGCGGGGCGGTGTGGGTTGGCAGGACCGTTGGCGCCATGGATGGCGCCATCGAGCCCCCATGGATGGGTTCACGGCGTGTCCTGCCAACCCACACCGCCCCGCCAAACCCATAGAAAACCAGAGCTGCTTTTGACGTTGCCGTCGCTTCGGCCTCTGCGGGCGCCGGGCGCAGCCCGGCCGGCCCACCCCTTTTGCGCATGTAACCGCTTACAGCAATTTTCCCCGAAGGGTCATTTGCACGACACGTCGCTGCCATATTGCGCAGCAACATGCGTCGGCGCCGTTGCCGTGCTAAAAATCGCCCCGCCCATCGCTTAGATCGATCCAAGACGACAGCGCGATGGCCCGGAGTTGGGGAGCAAGACAGGACGTGCCGCGCTATCTGCCAGGCGCTCGCTGCATCTGCAGGGCGAAGGCAAGATCGGCATCACGAATTAGATCGATTCAAGTTTCCGCGTCAGTCAGTCACCGGATCAATCCAGGAGAGAGGGAGAGATGGCAATGAAGCATTCAACACGTACGCAGGGCCACGACGCGTTGTCGCTGGCCATCGCGCTGGCCCTGGCCGCCGCCGTCGCCCCGCTTGGCGCTTCCGCGCAGCAGGCGGCAACGACCGGCGCGCAGGACGCCACCACCCTGGACAGCGTCCAGGTCACCGGCTATCGCTACGCAATCGAAAAGAGCCTGCAGCAGAAGCGCGACGCCAACGCCGTGGTCGAAGTGATCACCGCCGAGGACGTTGGCAAGTTCCCCGACAAGAACGTGGCCGACGCGCTGCAGCGCGTGCCCGGCGTGGTCATCACCCGCAGCGGTGGCGAAGGCAAGTCGGTCAGCGTGCGCGGCCTCGCGCCCGACCTGACCCTGACTCAGTTGAACGGCAACTTCGTCGCCTCGTCGGAAACCAACAACGAAGCCACCCGCTCGTTCAACTACACCCTGCTGCCGTCGAACATGCTGTCCAGCGCCGAGCTGTTCAAGTCGCCGGAAGCTCGCATCGACGAAGGCGGCATCGGCGGCACGGTCATCCTGCACACCCGCCGCCCGCTGGATATGGAAGCCAATTCCGGCTACGTGAACCTGGAAGGCACCTCGTCCGACACCAGCCACGACGTCGACCCGCAGGTGTCGGCGCTGTATTCCTGGCACAGCAAGGACGAGCGCTTCGGCGTGCTGGTCGGCGTGACCCAGCAGAATCGCACCAGCCGCACCATGGAAGCCAGCACCGAGGACTATCAGTGGTACGGCAACGGCACCACCGCCCGTGATGCCAACGGCAACCTGCTGGAACAGGACGGCATCCATTACTGGTGGGGCAAGTCCGGCTTCAACAACCAGACCGGCAAGAACTACAGCGAGTTCTTCATGCCGACCTCGGTGAACTTCGCGGTGAAGGAAGAGAAGCGCGAGCGCACGGGCGGCCAGCTGACCTTCCAGTTCAAGCCGATCGACAACCTGACCCTGACCGCCAACTACTTCCGCTTCGAGCTGCAGGGTGATTACACCCAGAACATGCTGAAGGTGCCGGAGTGGAGCATGGCTCGCTTCAACGGCGACGGGAACTGGGCTGGCGGACGACTGCTCAATGGGCTGGACTTCGACCCCAGTGGCAGCATCGTGACCGGCGCACAGTTCGAAAAGCTGCCGGGCAAGACATATATCTGCAGCGAAGAGCAGGCGAAGGCGGCCGGCCTGGCACCGGGCGGCTGGGGCCCGGATGACTGCACCATGCCTACCCCGCAGTTGACCGGTGGCTACAGCAAGGAAAAAGCGCTCTCGCAGACCGCCGACCTGACCATCGATTGGGACATCAGCCCGCTGTGGAAGGCGTCGTTCACCGGCGGCCGCACCTGGTCTGAAGGCGGCCCGTCGATGAACTTCCGGATGTCGGCCAAGCCGCGCCGAAAGGTCGGCAACGAATGGCAGTCTGTCAATTACACCGCCTGGGACCTGACCGGTACGCCATCGGCACAGTTCTCACCGGATCTGCAGCAGCAGTTGATGGCCGGCATCGCCGAAGTGGACACCGGCTCCACCGACTCGTCGTGGATGCAGACCGAGGTCGAGCAGAACTACTTCCAGGCCGATTTCACCAAACTGTTCGAAGCCGGTTGGCTGGATTCGATCCAGTTCGGCACCAAGTACCGGGACGGCAAGGTGCACCGCAATACCGGCAATACCTACTGGGTGTGCCAGGGCCTGGACCCGGCGGACTACAAGAACAACCGCTACCAGGCCGGTTGCGATTCAACTGCCGGCGATGCCCAGCCTGGCTTCTTCCTGTCCAACCCGATCAGCAACATTGCCGGCGGCTTCAACGCCAACGTGTTCCCGGGCATCAACTACCCGGCCTACATCGATTACCTGAACAAGACCTACGGCGGCTCGCATAACCGCACCGAGGAAGACTTCGTCTACGACGTCAACGAGAAGATCTACTCGGGCTACTTCCAGGCCAACTTCCGTACCGAGCGCGTACGCGGCAACGTCGGCGTGCGCGTGGTGCGCACCAGGCAGTTTGCCCAGTCCAGCGATTCGGTCGAACGCTTCAACGACTACTTCGTGGACAACGCCAGCGGCGCGCCGATGAGCTGCGATGACCCGGCCGCCGATCCCGCCCTGCGCTGCCAGGGCGGCTTCGTGCGCGTGCCTGACACCCAGGCCAGCGACAAGGTCTTCACCTTGGCCTCGTTGGACAAGACCTACACCGACTTCCTGCCCAGCTTCAACATCGCCTGGGATATCACCGACAACCTGGTGCTGCGTGGCGCGGCTTCGAAAGTGATCGCCCGCCCGAGCTATACCAGCATTGCCTATCCCGGCGGCCTCACCTACATCAGCGAGGAGTACAGCAACGACCGCCGCGTCGCTGGCGGCACCGACACTCCCGGCTGGTATGGCTCGGGCAGCAACAAGGCACTGGAACCGTTCAAGGCCGTTCAGTTCGACATCGGCCTGGAGTGGTACTTCAAGCCGGGTTCCGCAGCCGGTGTCGCGCTGTTCCGCAAGAACGTGGACAACTTCACCGTGCCGGTGGTGCGCGATCAGCAGATGACCGTCGGCGGCCAGACGGTCACCGTGCAGAAGTACCGCACCGAGGCCAACGGCCGTGATGGCGTCTCGCAGGGCGTGGAACTGTACGGCCAGTACACCTTCGACATGGGCTTTGGTGTGCAGGCCAACTACACCTACAACGACACCAACCTGGCCTCGATCGTGCTCGATGGCGAAGAGATCGGTTCTTCGCCACTGGTGGGCAGCGCCAAGAACCAGGCCAACGTGACCGTGTTCTACGAGAACGACAAGATCCTGGCCCGCGCCTCGTACAACCGTCGCGGTGAAGTGGTTGGCGGGCTGCAGAATGGCATGACCACCTACACCAAGCCGTACAGCCAGCTCGACCTGAACGTTGCCTACAACCTCACGCCGGACTGGACGGTCACCGCGGCAGTGCTCAACGCCACCAAGTCGGAACTGCGCAGCTACATCGGCAATGACAGCCAGGCCCGTCTGCTGTCCAACCTGTATGCCGGCCGCCAGTTGTACTTCGGCGTGAACTGGAAGTTCTAAGGTCTCACCCCCGCCTGTGGGCGGGGACGATCCTCCACGGCAGCCGCGCTGGTACAGGTGGCTGCCGTTTTTTGTGGTCCCTTCGCTCCGGGGAACGCTTGACCCTGCCATCGTTGCAAAGTGCACACTGCCTCCACCCCCAAGTGAATCGAAGGAGCTACAGATGGAATTCCATGTGGAAGGCATGACCTGCGGTGGCTGCGCGCGCAGCGTGACCAAGGCGATCGAACTGGTCGACCCGGCAGCGACCGTGTCGGCCGACCCGGCAAGCCGCCGCGTGCAGGTACAGACGTCGGCCAGCCAGGCACAGATCGTCGCGGCACTGACCGAAGCGGGTTTCCCGCCACGTACGGCCTGATCACGCTGCCAACTGCATGAACAATGCCCGCCCCGCGCAATTGCCGGGGCGGGCATTTTCTTTTCCATCTGTCTTCGTCAGGTCCTGCGCGCGCGCCTGCGTACTGCCCCGGCGGGCGCTGCAACCGGCGCAGCGCCCTCTTCGCCCTCGCCCAGCCGCTGCAGGATCGGGCACTCGGGTCGATCATCGCCGGCGCAGCAGCTGATCAGCGATTTCAGCGTGTCGGCCATCTGCCGCATGTTCTCGATGCGCTGTTCCAGGTCATCGATGTGCTGCTCGGCCAGGCGCTTGACGTCGGCGCTGTGGCGCGACGTGTCGTTCCACAGGCCCAGCAGGTCGGTGATCTCGGCCACCGAAAAGCCGAGATCACGCGCGCGACGGATGAAACGCAGCCGATGCACGTCGGACTGCGAATAGGCGCGATAGCCCGCGCCGGTGCGGTCAGCGGGCGGAATCAGGCCGATCTGCTCGTAGTAGCGGATCATCTTGGCCGACACGCTGGATGCCTTCGATGCTTCACCGATGTTCATGCAATCGCTCCTTCAGTGGGCCGCATGGGACGCGTCCGCCATCGGCGCCTGGAAGCGCCGCAGGCGCAGCGCATTACCGAGCACGAACACACTGGACAGGGCCATGGCACCGGCCGCGAACACCGGTGACAGCAACACGCCCCATACCGGATACAGCGCACCGGCCGCGACCGGAATCAATGCGGTGTTGTAGGCAAAGGCCCAGAACAGGTTCTGGCGGATGTTGCCGATGGTCGCCTTCGACAGCGCGATGGCGTTGGGCACGCCCTGCAGGTTGCCGGACATCAGCACCACGTCGGCCGACTCCACCGCGACGTCGGTGCCGGTGCCGATGGCCAGGCCGACATCAGCCTCGGCCAGCGCCGGCGCATCGTTGATGCCATCACCGACGAACGCGATCTGACCGTAAGCCGCCTTCAACCGGCGCACTGCCTCCACCTTGCCTTCCGGCAGCACTTCGGCCACCACTTCATCGATGCCGAGCTGGCGGGCGATGGCCTGCGCGGTAGCGGCGTTGTCACCGGTGATCATCGCCACCTTCAGGCCAAGCTGGTGCAGGGCGGCAATGGCGGCCGGCGTACTCGGCTTGATCGGATCGGAGACGGCGATGATCGCCGCCAGGCGGCCATCGATGGCGGCATACAGCGGCGACTTTCCTTCGTTGCCCAGGCGATCGGCCAGCGCGGCGAAACTGCCGATGTCCACGCCCAGCGAACGCATGAAACGATCGGCGCCCACTTCCACGCGTGCGCCATCGACGGTGGCACGCACGCCCATGCCGGTCACCGACTCGAAATCAACCATCGCCGGCAGCGCGATGCCCTCCTCCGTCGCTGCCTCGACAATGGCGCGGGCGATCGGATGTTCCGAGCGCGACTCCACCGCTGCCACCCGTGCCAGTACCTGCGCGCGATCGAAGCCGTCGGCGATCTCCAGGTCGGTCAGCAACGGGCGGCCTTCGGTCAAGGTGCCGGTCTTGTCCACCGCCACCACCTTGGCGTCCTTCAACAACTGCAGCGCCTCGCCCTTGCGGAACAGCACGCCCATCTCGGCGCCGCGGCCGGTGCCGACCATGATCGAGGTCGGCGTCGCCAGCCCCATCGCGCACGGGCAGGCAATGATCAGCACGGCCACCGCGTTGACCAGCGCGAAGGTCAGCGCCGGCGACGGCCCGAAGATCAGCCACACCAGGAACGTAGCGAGGGCCGCCAGCATCACCGCCGGCACGAACCACAGCGTCACCTTGTCGACCACGGCCTGGATCGGCAGCTTGGAGCCCTGCGCCTGTTCAACCAGACGGATGATCTGCGCCAGCATGGTCTGCCCACCCACCGCCGTCGCACGCAGGGTCAGTGCGCCCTTCTGGTTGACGGTGCCGCCGACCACGCCGCTGCCTGCCGACTTCTCCACCGGGATCGGCTCGCCGGTGATCATCGACTCGTCGACGAAACTGCGACCTTCCGTCACCTCACCATCCACCGGCACGCGCTCGCCCGGACGCACTTCCAGCAGGTCGCCCAGCAGCACCTCGTTGATCGGGATATCGACGATGCGCCCTTCGCGGCTGACGTGCGCCACCTTGGCCTGCAGGTTGACCAGGCGCTTGATCGCCTCTGACGTGCGGCCTTTCGCGCGCACCTCCAGGAACCGCCCGAGCAGGATCAACGCGACGATCACCGCCGCTGCTTCGTAGTAGACATTCACCGTGCCCGCCGGCAACAGGTGCGGGATGAAGGTGGCCACGACCGAATAGCCGAACGCCGCAGCGGTACCCACCGCCACCAGCGAGTTCATGTCAGGCGCCAAGCGCAGCAGCGCCGGGAAGCCCTTCTGGTAGAAGCGCCGGCCGGGAATGGCCAGGACCAGCGTGGTCAGCACGAACTGCAGGTACCAGCTGGCCTGGAGGCCGATCGTGGACATCACCCAGTGATGCATGCCGGGAATCAGGTGCGAACCCATTTCCAGCACGAACACCGGTGCTGCCAGCACGCTGGCCAGGATCAGGTCGCGTTTCAGCGCCACCCGCTCGGCATCCTTCTTTTCCGCCGCTTCCTCATCGACCTGGGTGCCGCCATCGATCGCGTGCGCCGCGTAGCCGACCTTGTCGATCGCCGCTACCAATGCGTCGATGCCGGCGACGCCGCGCACGGTCGCACGTTCGGTGGCCAGGTTGACGCTGGCCTGGCTGACGCCCGGCACCGCCAACAGCGCGCGCTCCACGCGCCCGACGCAGGACGCGCAGGTCATGCCTTCCACGGCCAGTTCGGTGGTCGCAGCCGGTACCTCATAACCCACTCTTTCCACCGCCTGGATCAGCGCGTCGCGGTCGATCGGACCAGAGGAGCGGATGTCCGCACGCTCGGTGGCCAGGTTGACTGAGACGCTGGCGACCCCCTCGACCTTGGCCAGGGCCGCCTCAACCCGGCCAACACAGCTGGCGCAGGTCATGCCTTCGATCGGCAGGCTGAGGGTGGAAGTCGTCCCGGGGACGGCGGTAACGCTGGAGGTGCTCATGGCCTGGTTTCCCTGGTTCCATCTGGAGAGGTGACCAGCCTAGACCTTGCCATCGTGGGAAGGTCAAATCCACCCTCTCCCGCCGATGGCCCATCCATCCCGCGCGCGCCCAGTAGAGCCACGCCATGCGTGGCTGCCCGTCACCCCGTGGCTGGCGCCGGGTCGTGCCCGGCGCCGCCGTCCCTCAGAAGGTGAACACATACTCCAGCGCGAACTCACGACCCACCGCACCGAGCAGACGCGTCGGGGCGAAATCGTAGTCGACCTTGTACGGGTCCTTGTGGTTCCAGCTGGTCGCGTTGAAAGCGTTGTTCACGTACAGATTGACCTTCATGAACTCGGTCACCTGGTAGCCAACGTTGAAGTTCCAGGTGATGAACGGCCCGACCCGGCCGTAGTAGCGCGCCGTCTGCTGCCCGGCGTTCGGGTTCGTATTGACCGATCCATCCGGACGCGTGGCAGGCTCCAGGCAGTTCAGCGACGGACTGTCGCTGGGCACGTAGCCATCGGCGAACGGCAGGCAGCCGCCGGGGTTGTCCAGGCGGTCGGTGCCCCAGTGGTAGCGCACGCCCGGCACCGAGCCGATGCGGTCGGCATACACGTTCGCGTTCCAGTTGCCGCCCTGCCAGGCCAGGCTCGCGCGCAGCTTGCTGCGCAGGTCACGGTCGCGGCGCTCGGGGTTCGGGTCGTTGGCGTAGCGCTGCTCCTTCGTCGAGATCTGGTTGGTGTAGTTCACCCCCAGCTGGAAGCTGCCCCATGCGGCCGTCTCCAGTCGGTAGCGCGCGCTCAGGTCGATGCCACGCACCTCGCGGCTGGCCAGGTTGAACGGCCCGCGCTCGATCGACACCAACCGCCCGCTGCTGTCACGATTCACCCGGGCGAGGATGCCGGCGCAGTACTCGCCACCCGCCGGGTTCGCCCACGGCGTACCGTCCATGTTCTTGCCGGTCAGGCAGCCCGCTTCGCTGGCCAGTACTTCGTCCGCACCGACGTCGACGATCATGTCTTCCAGCTTGATCGCCCAGTAATCCGCGCTCATCGACAGGTTCGGCAGTACGTCCCAGACGAAGCCGACCGTCCACGAATTGCCGGTCTCCGAGCGCAGCAGTGGCGTGCCCCGACGGTTCACGTCGAACGCATACCAGACATCGGTATTGCCCACGCCGCAGTTGTTGACCAGATACGCGCCGCTCTCGATGCAGCGCAGGCGGTCGTAGGTCAGCACCTCGGAACTGCTGGCCTGGCCCAGCAGGTAGTGCATGTCCGGCGCGTGGAAGCTGGTCGCGTAGGAGCCGCGTACCAGCAGCGACTCGAACGGTCGCCATTCCAGACCGGCATTCCAGGTGGTTTCCTTCTGGCTGCCGACATCCAGCGCCTCGCCGCCGCCGTCGGCCTTGTAGCTTCCATAACGGTCGTAGCGTGCCGCAGCGGTGGCGATCAGGCTGTCGGCCAAGGGAATCTTGAACTCGACACCGGCCGAATAGCGGGTGCGCTCACCACCGCCACGATCAACGTTCTGCAGGTCGAAATCGATGCCGGCACGCGGATCCGGGCTGAGGTGATAGCCCTGCTTCGCCACTTCGGCCACCGCCGCGAACGAAATCGGACCGGCCCAGCCCTGCAACAGTTCACCAGTGATGTCGGCCGAGGCCTGGTTGACGTAGGAGGACGCGCGGTTCTTGGCGACCGTGCCCATCTGCCAGTACTGGTCCGGGGTGATCGGGTTCCACCAGCGCGCTTCGTTCAATGCGTAGATGGCCTCTCCGTCGCCGGTGGTGCCCAGCCGTGGGCCGAGGAAGAAGTCGTACGACTTCTGTTCGTCCACCACGTTCTGCCGCTCTTCAACGCGGTAGTAGGAACGGCCAACCGTGGCGCTCCAGTCGAAGCGATCGGCCAGGCGTCCGCGCAGGCCTGCGCTGATATCCCACGACAACTCGCGGTTGGTATTGCGCAGCGTGTCCAGGCCACCGACTTCGTTCGGCGTGAACTGGCGCACGCCGAGCACCGGGCGATTGCGGTTGGCATCCCAGTAATAGCCGTTGGCATCGTCGATCAACGAAACGCTGGGGGGATTGGTGCCCCAGATCGCCTCGGACCGGTACACCGCCAGGTTGCTCCAGGCCTGCAGGCCATCACCGAAATCGAAGGTGCCATAGAGATTGCCCGACACGTTCTCCGAGCCGCCAGTCAGCAGCCAGTTGGCGTAGTCGGCGCTCATGCCGCACAGGCGGCCGGTGTTGCTCACTGTATTGGCGTTGTAGTTGTAGACCAGCCGATCGGCGGTGTAGTACTCGCCAGCGAATTTCTCGCAGGTACCGTCCGGCGGTGCCAGGCGCTGGCCGTTGCTCGGGTCGATCAGCGCCAGGCCTGCGGTGGGACGGAAACCGACCTTGCGCTGTTCCATGTTCCAGGACGGGTACAGCGCATCGTCAGCGTCGTCCATCTGCGGCCGGTCGCGGCCGAACAGCGGATCGCGCTTGGTGTACTGCAGTGCATAGGTCACGCTCCAGTTGTCGCCGGTCTTGCCGCCCGCCCAGGACAGATCCCAGGTATCGCGGCCGCCTTCGGTCGAGGTACCACCGCGCACGCGCACTTCGTCGCCGTCGTAGTTGGTCTTCAGGATGACGTTGACCACGCCGGCGATGGCGTCCGAACCATAGATCGCCGACGCGCCGCCGGTCAGCACTTCGATGCGCTCCACGGCAGCGGCAGGAATGTTGCTGTAGTTGGAGAAATTGGTCTCGCCGCCATAGGGCAGCGGGTAGTCGGCCACGCGGCGGCCGTTGACCAGCAGCAGGCTGCGGTTGGGGCCCATGCCGCGCAGGTTCAGGCCGCTCGCGTTGGGTGTGTGCGAGCCCCACTGCGACGCCGCTTCGACGGTGCCGGTCGCTTCGGTCAGCGTCTTCAGCGCGTCGTAGACGGTGACGAAGCCTTCCTTCTGGATCTGTGCAGCGGTGATCACGTTGACCGGGGCCGGGCCCTCGACGCCGGCACGCTTGATGCGCGAACCGGTAACGGTGACGGCATCGAGGTCCTTGGTGGACGACGTGGCCGCTTCCTGTGCGCCAGCGGCAAAGGGCAGCAAGGCAAGGACGAGGGCCTGGGACAGCAGATGACGACGGTTGCGGACGGACTGAGCCATGGGTGGTTGCTCTTGGATGGTGGGCGCGCGGTCGGATGGCGATCCCGGGCGTTGAATCGATCCTTCTCGATTCGATCACCCTCCCCTGTGGATCGATCCAAACTAAAGCACAGCTGAACCACGCCCGGCATGCGGCGACGCAGCAAAGCGCTGCGACACGTCGCTTTCAGTTCCCGGACTCTAAGAAAATCATATATTTGCGAAACATCGCTGAAAGAACTACGCACGAAGCGATGACACGATTGCGACAAACACGCGCGGAACGGTTTTGTCCGTCTTCAACGACTTCAAAGGTCCGGTGGATCTGGAACAAACCAGCCATCGCGGAGGACGTAGTGGCTTGATGCGTTGCCTCCGGGTCCGATACCCCACCATTCGATGGTGAACCCGTCGTCCTGCCAGGTCACGGAAGAAAGATCGGATTCACTGCCGGGGCTTCCCGAGTTCTGACTGGCGAGGGAGACGGTCTCCAGGCAGCTGCTGATCACTATATTGCCGCGTTCGATGGGCTTCGGCCGGGTCAATTCGTAGACGAACAGATGTATCTCGCGCCCCGCGCCACAGCGGCCCGTCGGATTGGAGGTGTTTGAATCGAACACCTGATACAGCGCCCGAAAGCGCTTGTTTCCAAGCATATGTACGCGAGTGTCGACGAACGCGCCTGTAGCAGCGGGTGCCAGCGTCACCCCGCTCAGCATAGCGCGGATGCTGTTTTCCTCCGGACCGGCCGCCTTCCAGATCAACACTGGTGACTGTCCTTCATCCGCAGCTATTGCGGCGGTTGGCAGCAGACAGAGAAGTAGCAAGAGCAGTCGAGGCATGCGGAAGGAGGATCGTTGCCACAGGGAGTTGGACCCCACTGTCGACAATCCTGACTTGCTCGTCCATTCGGAAACACGGATGCCCCTGCTCTCCGCTGTTTGGCGGACGGACTGTCCATCCGCGCATGTCAGAAGCGTCACTTTTCGGCAACGGGTTCGCGTTCGGCAATGGGGTCGGAGCCCTTCTGCGAAGGGATCCAACCCCGGCAGCTCTCAGGCGTCCAGCGCCTTCCGCAGTGCGGTCACTGTCGCCGTGTCGGTCTGGCTCCAGTCCGGGTCCAGCCCGCGCAGGGCCGGGTTCTGGAACTGCATGGCCGAGCACCGCTGCCCCTTGGCCGAGGCATGCAGTTCGACGCAGCCGGTCCGCCACGCCACGGCGGCGATGTTGCCGGGGCCAAGCCCGGCACCAGCCATGACGCTGATCCGGCCGGCCGCCTGTGCGACCAGCGCGGCCAGTACCTCGGCACCGGTTTCGGCGCTGGCCTGACCGCCGGAGGTCAGTACCCGCTGGCAGCCCAGCCCGATCACCTGTTCCAGCGCCGCCGGCAGATCGCGCGCGGCATCGAACGCACGGTGGAAGGTCACCTGCAGCGGGCCGGCCGCCCGCACCAGTTCCCGGCACAGCGGCAGGTCGATGTCGCCCTGCGCATCCAGCGCACCGATCACCACGCCATCGCAGCCCAGCGCGCGGCACTGGGCGATATCACGCAGCATCAGTTCGGTTTCCAGCGCGTCGTAGTGGAAATCACCCGGGCGTGGTCGCACCAGCACGAACAACGGAATCTGCAGCCGCTCGCGGGCGATGGCGATGCCGGCAAACGACGGCGTAGTGCCGCCCTCAGCGAGATTGTCGAACAGTTCGATGCGGTCTGCGCCACCGGCCTGCGCGGCCAACGCCGAGGCCACCGAGTTGCTGGCGATCTCCAGCGTCAGGCGCACGCTCACGCCTGCGTGCTCGCATAGATCGACGGCGAGTCGCGCAGGTCATCCTGGCGCTGCGCATCGCACACCGCATAGACGAAGCCACGATGCAGCGCATAGGCACCGACCTCGCCCTGCTTGTTCATCGCCAGGAAGCAGACCTGCAGCGTGCGGCTCGCTTCGGGGCGCTTGCGCACCACGCGGTCGATCGCCTCGCGGCACGCCTGTGCCGGTGAACGCCCCTGGCGCATCAGCTCGACCACCAGGAACGAGGCCGCGTTGCGGATCATCTCTTCGCCCACACCCGAGGCGGTGGCGGCGCCCACTTCGTTGTCCACGTACAGGCCAGCGCCGATGATCGGACTGTCGCCCACCCGGCCGTGCAGTTTCCAGGCCATGCCGCTGGTGGTGCAGGCACCGGCCAGATTGCCCTTGGCATCCAGCGCCAGCATGCCGATGGTGTCGTGGTTGTCGGTGTTGCCGGGTAGACCGCGGCGCTCGGCATTGATCTGCGGCGCGTACTTCTCGGTCTTCAACCATTCGCGCCACGCCGCTTCGGCCTTCGGGGTCAGCAGGTGCTGCCGCTCGAAGCCCTGCTGCACGGCGAACTGCTGGGCGCCCTCGCCCACCAGCAGCACGTGCGGGCTGTTCTCCATCACTTTGCGGGCCACCGAGACCGGATGCAGGATGTCGACCAGCGCAGCGACCGCGCCACAGCGGCCATCGCCGTCCATGATGCTGGCGTCCAGGCTCAGCACGCCGTCGCGGTCCGGGTTGCCGCAATGGCCGACGGTGGGGTTGCACAGCTCGCTTTCGGCCCAGCGTGCACCGGCTTCCACCGCATCCAGCGCACTGCCGCCCTGCGCCAGCACTTTCCACGCGGTCTGGTTGGCCGGCACGCCGAAGTCCCAGGTCGATACCACCTTGGCTCCGCCCTGCGTACGCGCCTTCACCACCGGCAACGCTGCCACACCTGCGGCCAGTGCACCGGCCTGCAGGAACTGCCTGCGATCCACCATCTTCGCCTCCGTCTGCATGCTGCGCCCGCCGGCCCGATGCCGGCAGCGCCGATCAATCGTGCGCGGGCGTCCGCGCTGCGTGCCAGGCCGCTGCACCGAGCACGCCCAGCTGGCCATGTTCGACCCGCCACACCGGCACCTGGCGCAGCACGTCGGTCAGCACGCCCTTGTTGAGGAAGCGCTCACGGAAACGGCCGTCGGCCAGGAAGTCCTGCACATGGGTGGAAATGCCGCCGGCCAGGTACACCGAGCGCGCGCCGACGGCGATCGCTGCGTCACCGGCCAGGCTGCCCAGCCAGGCACAGAACACCTGCAGGGTCTCCACCGCCAGCGCATCGTCGCCTTGCCGCGCAGCCGCGATCAGCGCTTCGGTGCTGGTCCATTGCGGCGCCACGCCGCGCAGTTCGCACAAGCAGGGATACAGGTTCATCAGGCCGCTGCCGGACAGCACGCGCTCGTTGTCCACGTGCGGCCAGCGCTGCAGCAGCTGGCCCAGCACATGCAGTTCCAGAGCGTTGCCGGCCCCCAACGCAGCGTGGCCGATCTCGCTGGCCAGCACCGGGCGCTCGCCATCGGCGAAGCGCAATGCCGCCCCCAGGCCGGTGCCCGGCCCCAGCACCAGCGCCGGGAACGTCTTGGCCGGATCGGCATCGCCGTTCAACGGCACCAGCGTGTCGGCCTGCAGATAGGGAATGGCCAGCGCCACCGCTTCGAAATCATTGATCAGCTGCAGGTCGGGCAGGCCCGACTCGCGGCGCGTTGCCGACAGCGATACCGTCCACGGCAGATTGGCGTTGATCAGGGTGTCGCCGTCGAGCAGGCCGGCGATGGCGACCACCGCGCTGGCCATCGGCTGGCCGAGGCTGGCGGTGAAATCGGCGAGGATCGCCGCCAGGCTGGGGTGGTCGGCACAGGCGTAGGTGCGGTAGCTGCCCAGCCGCGGCGCCTGCCCCGGCACGGTCTCGGCCAGCGCCAGACGGGCGAAGGTACCGCCGACATCGGCGACCACCAGGCTGCGTGGAACGCCGCTGCGGGCGGGTTCGGATGGAACCGGGGACACTGCTGCAACGTTCACGCTGGCCTGCTTGGATCGATTGAATCGTCCCGATTCTCAGGCATCCGCCGGCCTTTGCCTAGCGCGGCGACAGCGGCACCCGGGGTCACATGCCTTCCTGCTCGGCCACCTGCACGCCATCCACCAGCACCCGCAGGCGCTGCGGACGGAACCCGGCGAACAGCAGCGGCCGGGTCCGCTCCACCAGCACTTCATGGCCGGCGATATGGCGCTGCCACGACTGTACCAGCGAGAACGAGAAGTGCGTGCCCGGATGCAGCGGGTGCTGCACCCAGACCTTCTCGCTGGCGCTCTGCAGCATCATCGCGCCGGTGAACCAGTGGCGGCTGAGGGTGACCGGCGTGGTGCCGGCCATGAAGCGGATGTCCATGCTGCGTCCTTTCGTGATGGAAGTGCGTGACGGAAGCCCGGCCCGCGCTCAGGGTTGCGCGGTCTGCAGGTTGTAGCTGGTGCTGGCGGTGAACACCGCACCATCCGGCTGGGTGGAACGCACCTCGACCTTGTGGCTGCCCACGGCCAGATCGGTCGGCAACGCACCACGCCACAGGTGCGGCGAAGCAGTGGCTTCCGGCGAACGATCGTAGCCGCGCAGCGTGGAGGCCAGATCGTCGGCGACGTTCTCCACCATCAGCCGCGGATCAGGCTGGCTGACCTGCTTCATCGGCTGCCAAGCGCCGCCATCGACGCGATACTCGACCACGCTGGCATCCTCGCCCATGTACACGTTGGCGTAGATGCCCCACGCCGGGTACGCGCCCTTGCGCAGCACCTTTGGCGCATGCAGGCCGATCTGCTCGCTGGCTGCCGCACCGGCCACCCGGTACTGCAGTCGGTAGCTGCCGTTGCCGGCCACGTCCAGCAGCGCATAGCCCTTCGGCGTGCCATCGCTCATGGTGCTGTCCGGTACGCCGGCGGCATTTTTCACGCCCGACCAGAACGCACCGCAGTTGGCACCGACGTTGTACTCATGCAGCGGCCTGGCACCCTGCCAGCCGTCAGCCTTGCCGTGGTAGACGTGCTGCTGGGTGTGGCTGTGCCCGCTGAGCACCAGCACGTTGCGGAAGTCCTTCAGCAGGTCGAACAGGCGCTGACGGTCTGCATGGCGGAAGGTCTCGCGCCCCGGCGCCGCATCGAACAGCGGGATGTGCATGCCCAGCACCAGCAGGCGGTCCTTGTGCAGGCCCTTCAGATACGCAGCCAGGAAGGCGAACTGATCCTCGCGCAGGCCGCCGACATACTTCGGCTTGGCAGTGGGGTCGTACACCACATCGTCGAGGAACACGAAGCTTGCGCCGCCCTCTTCCACCGCATAGGTATCGGGGCCGTAGATGTTGCGCCAGCTGTCCAGCGAATGCGCGTCATTGGCCGCATCGAAATCCAGGTCGTGGTTGCCGGGCACGTGGAACCACGGCACGCCGAGTTCGGTGGTGACCTTGTTGATCGCCGGGTACAGGGTCAGATCGTCGTTGACGATGTCACCCAGCGTGGTACCCAGACGCGCCTTGGTCTGCCCCACCAGCGGCGCCACGATCGACTGCTGGTAGTAGCCGATGTCCTGCAGGCTGGCGGTCTGCGAATCGGTGAACACCAGCATCTGGAAGCCACGACGGCTGTCATGCCGGTCGTTCTGCAGGGCGAAATCCCAGTTGCGGGCGACGTCACTGGTGGCCGCGATGCCGCCGTACTTCAGCGCCGGGGAACCGTTCGGCCGGTAGTGCCGCCAGAACGACGGCAGGCCGTCGGCAGCCTTCGGGAAGGAATAGGCATCGGGCTTGATGACGAAGACCGTCTGGCCGTCACGCACCGGCAGGCTGTAGCTGCCGTCGGCAGCGGTCTTGACGATGGTTTCGCCATTGGACACCTGCACCCCGGCCAGACCCGGATCGGTCGCACCGCGGCCCGGCTTGCCGTCTCGCTCCAGATAGACCTTGCCGCTGACCACGGTGTCCGCGGCCCAGGCCGGCGAGGTCAGCAACAGGCAGCACAGCCAGACGGCAGGCAGTTTCATGGGGGCGGGTCCGGGAAAAAGAAGACGCCATATTGTAGGTGCGGACCGTTGGTCCGCACACCTTGTTCAACGATGGCGCTTTTCCAGCACGTCGCGGGCATCTTCCAGCGACAGCCCACGCGCGCGCAGCAGCACCAGCAGGTGGTACAGCAGGTCCGAGGCCTCGCCCAGCAATGCCTCATCGTCCTGTGCCACTCCGGCCAACGCCGTCTCCACGCCTTCTTCGCCCACCTTCTGCGCGATGCGGCGGATGCCGCCTTCGAACAGAGACGTCGTATAGCTGCCGGAAGGACGCAGCGCCTCACGCACGGCGACCAGCTGGTCCAGGCCACCGAGGAAGTCCTTCGGCGCGCCATCGAAACAGCTCTCCGCCCCGGTGTGGCAGGTTGGGCCTGCCGGGCGTGCCAGCACCAGCAGCGTATCGGCATCGCAATCGACGCTGATCGACTGCACCACCAGCACATTGCCGGACTGCTCGCCCTTGGTCCAAAGGCGCTGCTTGCTGCGGCTGAAGAAGGTCATGTGGCCGATCGCCAGCGTCGCTGCCAGCGACTCGGCGCTGACATAGCCCAGCATCAGCACCTGCAGGGTGTCGATGTCCTGCACCACGGCTGGCAACAGTCCATCACCTTTGTCCCAGTCCAGCGTTTCCAGCGCCTGCGGCGACGGCCGCACATCAATAGACATCTCGTACCTCGATCTGCTGCTCGCGCAGGTAGCGCTTCAAGTCGGCAATGGCGATGGCGCCACTGTGGAACACGCTGGCCGCCAGCGCACCGTCAACGTCGGCCTGGTCAAAGGCCTGGGCAAAGTGCTCCATCGCACCCGCACCACCCGACGCGATGAGAGGCACCTGGCACAGCGCACGCGCCTGTCGCAGCTGCTCCACGTCATAGCCGCGGCGCACGCCATCGCTGTCCATGCAGTTCAGCACGATCTCGCCGGCACCCCGGCGCTGCGCCTCGACGATCCAGTCCAGCGTGCGCAACGGCACCGCCTGGGTCTTGTCCGGGTCGCCACTGAATCGGCGCACGCGCCAGTGGCCGTCTTCCTCGCGCACCGAGTCGACACCCACCACCACGCACTGCACGCCGAATTCTTCAGCCAGTTCGGTGATCAGTTCCGGGCGACCCAGCGCGGGTGAGTTGATCGATATCTTGTCCGCACCGGCGAACAGCACGCGACGCGCCGTCTCCACACTGTCGATGCCACCGGCCACGCAGAACGGGATATCGATCAGGCGCGCGATGCGTTCGATCCAGGCCACGTCCACCGAACGTGCCTCTGGGCTGGCGCCGATGTCATAGAACACCAGTTCGTCGGCGCCCTGGTCGCGATAGCGCTGGGCCAGTTCGGCGATGTCCCCCATGTCGACGTGGTCGCGGAAGCGCACGCCTTTGACCACGCGGCCATCGCGTACGTCCAGGCAGGGAATGATGCGGCGGCTCAGCATGCCAGCGCCTCTGCCAGGTCCATCCGCTGTTCCAGCAGCGCCTTGCCAAGAATCGCACCGCCGCAACCGGCGGCCTGCGCCGCAGCCACATCGGCCACGTCACGGATACCGCCGGACGCCTGGACGGCCACGCCCGGCAGCAACGCCGCCAAGTGCTGGTACAGGCTGATATTGGGGCCGGCCAGCATGCCATCACGGGCGATGTCGGTGCACAGCAGGTGGCGCATGCCCGCCTGCGCGTAGCGTTCGGCCAGCGCATCCAGGGTCACCCCCGCGTTTTCGGTCCAGCCATGTACCGGCAACTGCCACTGCCCCTGCGCGTCCTGGCGTGCATCGAGGGCGATGGTCAGCCGTTCCGGGCCGAACTCGGCCAGCCAGCCAATTACCTGCTCCGGCTCGCGCACCGCCAATGACCCGATCACCACGCGGCTGGCGCCGGCATCGAGGATGCGCGCCACGTCGTCGCGACCGCGCACGCCGCCACCGGTCTGCACCTGCAGCGGCGTCTGCGCACGGATCGCGGCCAACAGCGGCGCCAGCGTATAGCCACCGGCACGTGCGGCATCCAGATCGACCAGGTGCATCCACCGCGCGCCCTGCATTGCGAATGCCTGCGCACGCGGCAACGGATCGTCGCCATAGTGGGTTTCCTGCGCGTAGTCGCCCTGGCGCAGCCGCACCACGCGGCCATCACGGATATCCAGCGCGGGATAGACGGTGAAACTCATGCGGCGGTGCCCTCAAGGAAATTGCGCAGCATCAGCGAACCGGTGTCGCCGGACCGCTCTGGATGGAACTGGGCGCCGAAGTAGCGACCCTGCTCGACCACGGCGGTGAACAGGCCGCCGTGGTCGCAGGCGGCTACGGTATGGCTGTTCAGCGGCGCGGCGTAGCTGTGCACGAAGTACGCACTGGCGCGCTCGGGAACCCCCTGCAGCAGCAACGACGGGCGCAACGGCAGCAGCCGGTTCCAGCCCATGTGCGGCACGCGGATGCCACAGGCCGGCACCAGCTTGCGCACCACGCCGGGGATCAATCCCAGCGTATCCACGCCGGCCTCTTCGGAGCGATCGAACAACAGCTGCATGCCCAGGCAGATACCCATCAGCGGCACCTGCAGCTGGCGCAGCGGCTCGACCAGGCCCTGCGCATGCAGACGCTGCATGCCGGGGCCGGCCGCACCGACGCCGGGCAGGATTACCCGTCGCGCACCGGCCAGGCCAGCGGGGTCGCGGACCAAGCGCACCGTGGCGCCGAGCCGCTCCAGTGCGTAGCGCACCGAGCCCAGGTTGGCGCCGCCGGCATCGATCAGCACGACCTCGCTCACAGCGCCCCCTTGGTGGTCGGCAATGCGGTGCCCTGCCGCGCAAGCGCAGGCCGCAACGCACGCGCCAATGCCTTGAAGCAGGCTTCGACCTTGTGGTGGTCGTTGTCGCCGCGCACCTGCAGGTTGAGATTCAGGCCGCTGGCATCGCACAGCGATCGGAAGAAGTGCGGGACCAGTTCGGTCGGCATATCGCCCACACGCTCGCGCTTGAACTCGCCGTCGAACACGAAATACGGGCGGCCACTGAAATCCAGCGCAGCGCTGGCCAGGGTTTCATCCATCGGCAGGGTGAAACCGTAACGGCCGATGCCGCGCTTGTCCCCCAGTGCTTCGCGCAGGGCCTGGCCCAGCGCAAGGCCGGTGTCTTCGATGGTGTGGTGTTCGTCGATGTGCAGATCGCCCTCGGCGCGGATGTCCAGGGCGAAGCCACCGTGCTTGCCGATCTGTTCCAGCATGTGGTCGAAGAAAGGCAGGCCGGTGTGGATATGCGCGTCGCCGGCACTATCCAGATCCAGTTCGACACGGATCTTCGTTTCCTTGGTATTGCGCTGGACCACCGCCGTACGCGGCGCATCGGCAAGTGCGTGGGCAATGCCCGGCCAGTCCCACTCACCACCAAACTGTTCGGTGCGCAGTTGGAAGCCACGGATGTTGAGGTTGTCGGCGAACTGCAGGTCGGTGATGCGGTCGCCGACCATGCCCGAGCGCGCCCAGTCGATGCTGCGGTCCTGGAGGTAGGCGGTCATCAGGCCGATGCCCGGCTTGCGCGTCGGCGCGTTGTCTTGCGGCCAGCTGCAGTCGACCAGCACATCACGGAAAACGATGCCCTGGCTTTCGAAGATCTGCAGCATCAGGTCGTTCGGGCCATCGAAGCTGGCGCGCGGATAGCCTTCGCTGCCCAGGCCGTCCTGGTTGGTGACGATCACGAACTGGTAGCCGGCATCGCGCAGCTTCAGCAGCGCCGGGATCACCTGCGGCACAAAGCGCAGCTTCTCGTAGGCATCGATCTGGAAATCCGCCGGTTCCTCGATGAGGGTACCGTCGCGGTCGATGAACAGGATGGGCGTCATGCCGCAGCCCTCCGTGCCGACAGGGCCGCAAGCACGCGGTCGTTCTCCTCGGGGCTGCCGATGCTGATGCGCAGCGCATCGCCCAGCTGCGGCGCAGCGCGCTGGTCGCGCACCACCACGCCAGCGGCGAGCAGCGCGTCGAACGCAGCCTGCGCATCGGCGAAGCGGACCAGCAGGTAGTTGCCGGCCGATGCGTACACCCGAAGGACGCCCGGCAGGCCAACCAGCGCGGTGCCCAGGCGCTCGCGCTCAGCGATGACCGTGGCCACGCGTTCGGCGGTGCGTGCCAGCGCGGCCGGCTGCAGTGCCTGCACGGCCAGCTCGGCGCACGGCGTCGGCACCGGGTACGGCGCCTGGCAGCGGCGCAGCACCGCGATCAGTTCAGGCGCGGCGATCAGGGTGCCGATACGTGCGGCGGCCAACGCGTGCGCCTTCGACAATGTGCGCAGCACCGCCAGGTTGGCGTGCGTGGCCAGCAGCGTGGCCGCCGATGCGCGCTGCGCGTACTCGACATAGGCCTCATCCACCACCACCAGCGCCTGCCCACGCAGGGCGATGGCCACGCGCTCGATCTCCGCCAGCGGGATATCGCTGCCGGCAGGATTGGACGGCGCGCACAGGAAAACGAGCGTGGCGCCCTGCCCCTTCGCAGCGGCAATCACCGCATCCAGGTCCGTGCGCAGGCCCTCTTCATCATCGATCAGCGGGACCTCAATCAACGGCGCACCCTGCAGGCGTGCGCAGACCGCGTACATGCCGAACACCGGCGGCGTCACCAGCACGCCATCGCGGCCGGGCACGCACAGGGCGCGCACCAGCAGATCGATCGCCTCGTCGCTGCCGCGGCCTACCAGCAGTTGTTGCGGCTGCACGCCGTACAGCGATGCCAGCGCTTCACGCAGCGCAGCCGGTTGCGGCTCCGGGTAGCGGCGGCTGCCGCCGGTGGCATCGGCCGGATTGGCCCACGCCGATTCATTCGCGTTCAACCACACCTCACCCTGCACAGCGCTGCTGCGCGCCGAACTGTAGCCGGCGAAGGCCTGCAGATCCGAGCGCACCAAGGCCAGCACGCCGTCGATGTCCGCGCTCATGCGGCCACCTCCATGCGCAGCGCCACCGCACGTTCGTGCGCGTCCAGCCCTTCGGCGCTGGCGATGATGCGCGCGCAGCCACCGATCGCGGCCAAGCCGGCGGCACTCGCGCTCTGCACGCTGATCAGGTTCTGGAAACTGGCCACGCTGACACCGCTGTAGGCACGCGCGGCACCGGCGGTGGGCAGCACGTGGTTGGTGCCGCTGCAGTAGTCGCCCAGTGCTTCCGGCGTGTAATCGCCGAGGAACACCGAACCGGCCGCCTGCACCTGGCCCAGCCAGTCGCGCGGTTCACGCAGGGCCAGGATCAGGTGTTCAGGGGCGTAGCGGTTGCTGATCGCAAACGCATCCGCCAGCGATTCCACCTGGATCAACTGCGACGCCGACAGTGCCTGGCGGGCGATGTCCTGCCGCGGCAGCAAGGCCACCTGGCGTTCCACTTCAGCCTCGACGGCGGCCAGCATCGCCGCGTCATCGGTCAGCAGCAGTACCTGCGAATCCGGGCCGTGCTCGGCCTGCGACAGCAGATCGGCGGCGACGAACGCCGGATTGGCGCCGGCATCGGCAATCACCAGCACTTCCGACGGACCGGCTGGCATGTCGATGGCGGCGGCACCGTCTTGGGCAACCTGCTGTTTGGCCTCGGTGACGAAACTGTTGCCTGGCCCGAACAGTTTGTCGCTCGCCGGGATGCTCCCGGTGCCATAGGCCATCGCCGCGATCGCCTGCGCACCGCCCAGCTTGAACACGCGTTGCACGCCGGTCAGGCGCGCAGCCACCAGCACCGCAGGGTCGGCCGTTCCGTCGGCACGCGGCGGCGTGCACAGCACTACCTGCGGGCAACCGGCCAAGTGCGCCGGCACTCCCAGCATCAGCGCGGTGGACGGCAACGGCGCACTGCCGGCCGGCACATACAGGCCAACCCGGCCGATCGGCCGCAGCATGCGCTCGCAGACCACACCCGGTGCGGTTTCCACTGCATAGCCCTGGCCCATCCCCGCCTTGTGGAAGCGGGTGATGCGCTCGGCCGCCTCGACCATGGCCTGGCGCAGCGCGGCCGGCACGGTGGCTTCGGCGGCAGCGAACTCGCTGTCGGAAACTTCGAAATCCTGCAGGTCCACGCCATCGAAGCGCGCAGTGATCGCGCGCAACGCGGCATCGCCCTGCGTGCGCACCTGCGCGATCAGCGTGGCCACCGCATCACGGGTCTGCTGCGCCACGGTCTGCACCGGGCGGGTCAGCGCCGCGCTGCGCGCGGCCTCATCAAGTTGCGACCAGATAAGACGATTCATGCCAGTGACCGCTCCACGCTCAATACCATCAGGCCCTGGGCGCCGGCACGCTCCAGCTCTTCCATGCGCTGCCAGGTCAACGGGCCGGGGCACATGGTCTGCAGGCGCAACGCACCGCCATCGGCAGGCAAACGCACCAACGGTTCGGCATCGGCCAGCAGTTGCGCCAGCGCGTCGACGCGGTCCTCTGTGGCGCGGAACATCAGCAGCTTGCGGTCCTGCCGCTGCACCACACCGTCCAGGCGACGCAGCAGCATGCTGCGCAGGGCGCCACGGGCATCATCGGGAACGCGCACCGCACCGGCCAGCACGGCCTCACTGTCGAGCAGGTTGTGCACCGGGGTGAGCTGGTTGGCACGCAGGGTGGCGCCGCTGGAGACCAGATCGCAGATCAGGTCGGCGGTGCCCAGGCGCGGCGCGATCTCCACCGAGCCGGACAGCTCCACCACCTGCGCATCCACGCCTTGCGCGACCAGCCACTGCTTGAGGATGGCCGGGTAGCTGGTGGCGATGCGGGTACCGGCCAGTTGTGCGGGCCCCTGCCATTGCCACTCTTCCGGCACCGCCAGCATCAACCGGCATTGACCGAAGCCCAGCCCACGCAGCGCGTGGTAAGCATCCGGCAGACCGATCTGGCGACGCGCAGCGGCCTGCTCGTCCAGTTCGTTGCGGCCGACGATGCCGAGGTCGCAGACGCCATCGGCAATCAGGCCGGGGATGTCGTCGTCGCGCACCAGCAACAGGTCCACCGGCAGCGATTCGCCATAGCAGAACAGCTTGTCGCGGCTCTCGCGCCAGCTCAGGCCACAGGCGCTGAGCAGGTTGCGGGCGGGTTCGGCCAGCCGGCCACTCTTCTGGATGGCGATACGCAGCCGGTCTCGCGCCGGCGCTGCCTGGGTTGCACTCATGGGGGAGGTCTCGAAGTTCGGAACGGGGCGCGGATCAGCGCGAAGCAAGGCGGTCGACGGCGGCGGCATAGCCTCGATGGCCATGCTCGAGCGTGCGCGCCACCCGTCCGGTGGTGGTCACGCTGACGCCGGTGCGTTCGTGGATCTCGCGGTACGGCACGCCCTGCTGCAGCAGCGGCACCACCTTCCAGCGGTCGGCCATGGCTTCCAGCTCGGCCGGCGTGCACAGGTCACGCAGGAAGGCGACCACCTGTTCCGGCTCGCGCAGGGCGGCAAAGGCCTGGGCCAAGGCGTCCAGATCGGCTTGCGGGTCTTTGGCGGCGATGTCGGGGCGGGCTTTCACGGACAGGACTCTTGCATCAATGTAATAGCGTGTTAGTACATTAACGCATTCTTGCGCGCTGCGTCAAATCGTGGGCTTTGGGGGTACGGCAGGGCTGCGCCCTGCACCCGCAGAAGCCGAAGCAACGTCAAAAGCTGGTTTCCTGAGGATTTGCGGGGCGGGTCCGGTTGAGGGGGACGCTGCAAGTACGTCCATGTAAGCTCGGTCGCCGCATCCATGCGGCTCACGCCCCCTCAACCGGACCCACCCCGCCTTCGACAGTTGGCCGCGATCTGGTGGATCTCGCCGGGAAAGTGATCGAGAACGGCTTTTGTAGAGTCGAGCCATGCTCGACTGCTCTTCGTATAGGCACGCGAAACGCCCACCAATGGTGGGCGTTCTGCTTTCAAATAAAGAGCCTGGCCCGACTCAGGGCAGACAGCGGACCTCCGCCTGCAGCGCGCCGCGCCGCAGGCATTCGCCGAACAGGCTGCCCTGCCGGCTGGGATGGGGCCGCACGTTCTGCAGCGCCACGGCCCGGCCGGGGCACGCCCGCGCGGCCAGGACCTGCAGATCCTGCTCAAGCTGCGCGCGGTCGATCACGTGGCAGCGATCAACCACCAGTTGGTACTGCGCCGGGCCGATCCGGGTGCTGCGCAGCGCCGGATCGCTCTGGCAGCCTGCCAGCAGGAGCAGCATCAGCGCCCCTGCGGCGGCGGGCTTCACGCCATGACCCGCGACTGCTCCAGTTCCACCTGCAGGGTGCTGGCCAGTTCGTCGCGCGAGATCTCGAACTGCTGCTCGCGCAGCAGGTCCTTCACTGCCACCACGCCGCGCGCCAGTTCGTCCTCGCCAGCCAGCACCACGAAACGGATACCTGCCTTGGCCGCGTACTGGAACTGCTTGCCGATCTTCTTCGGCTCCATCTGCACTTCGGTGTTGATGCCACCAGCGCGCAGGCGACGGGCAATGTCCAGCGACTGCGGCATGCCCTGCTCGTCCATCAGCGCTACCAGCGCCTGCACGCTGCTGGCCTCGATGCCCTCGATCAGGCCGGCTTCGCGCAGCTGCCAGAACAGGCGCGACAGGCCGATGGAAATGCCAACGCCCGGCAGCTTGGACTTGCTGTAGTGGCTGGCCAGGTCTTCATAACGGCCACCGGAACAGATCGAACCGATCTGCGGGTGGTCGGTCAACGTGGTCTCGTACACCGTGCCGGTGTAGTAATCCAGGCCACGGGCGATGGAGAAGTTCAGGCAGTACGCACTCTCCGGCACGCCCAGCGCCTGCACCAGCTGCAGCACTTCGCGCAGCTCGGCCACGCCGGCACGCAGGATCTCCGACGAACCGGCGCCGGCTTCCAGTGCCGCCAGCTGCGCCAGCGCATCGGCATGACCCTGCGAACGCACGGCGACGAAGGCCAGGATCTTCTCGACCTGTTCGGCCGGAATACCGAAGCCCTCGCCCACCAGCGTCTCGCGCACGTAGTCGGGGCCACGCTTGTCCAGCTTGTCCACTTCGCGCAGCACCGCCAGCTGGCGCTCGCCTTCGGCCACGCCCAGGCTCTCGAAGAAGCCGCGCAGCAGCTTGCGGTTGTTCAGCTGGATGCTGAAGTCACCGATGCGCAGTTCGGCAAACACCGCGTGGATGACCGCCAGCACTTCGGCGTCGTAGCGCACGCTCAGGCTGTCCTTGCCGATCACGTCGATGTCGCACTGGTAGAACTCGCGGAAGCGGCCGCGCTGCGCACGCTCGCCGCGGTACACGCGCTGCATCTGGTAACGACGGAACGGGAAGGTCAGCTCGTGTTCGTGCTCGGCCACGTACCGCGCCAGCGGCACGGTCAGGTCGAAGCGCAGCGCCATTTCCGGCAGCGAGCGGTCGCCGGATTCGGCGGCGTTGGCCAGCGCGCCGGTGGACTGCACGAAATACACCTGGCGCTCGGTCTCGCCGCCGGACTTGGTCAGCAGCACATCGGACAGCTCGAACACCGGCGTCTCCACCGGCAGGAACCCGAAGCGCTCGTAGTTGCGGCGGATGACGTCCAGCATGCGCTGGAACGCAATCTGCTCGCGCGGCAGCAGTTCAAGGGTGCCGGGCGGGGTACGGGGCTTGATCACGGGCGGAACTCCTGCGGGAACGGGACGTGGGAGGGGGCGACATTCTAGCGCCCCGCATCGCGTGACCGTGGAATACGGGGTCCAACGGCCGCTTGAAGTATCATAAAGCCCTCCCCCGCCCGCGATACGCCCACGCAACATGTCCCGGCCTTCCGGCGCTCCGCCCGCCACCAACGACCCCGCCGCGCCGTCCTGCGCCACGCTGGACTGCCTGCACTGCTCGGTACGCCACCTGGCGGTGTGCTCTGCGCTGTCGCCCGATGAGGTGCAGGCGCTGGAACAGGTGACCGTGTCGCAGCAGTTGACGATGGGCAGCACCCTCGCCCGCAGCGGCGAAGAGCGCCAGCATGTCTATACATTGACCGGTGGCGCGCTGCGGCTGGTGCGCACGCTTGCCGATGGCCGCCGCCAGATCAATGGCTTCGTGCTGCCCGGCGATTACCTGGGCCTGAGCGGCAGCGACCACCATCGCTATGACATCGAAGCCATCGCCGACAGCCGCGTCTGCCGCGTCGCCCTGCCGCAGATGAAGGGCCTGCGCGCGCGCTATCCGCACCTTGAGCGCAAGCTGCTGCAGCGCGCCTGCCAGGAGCTGGATGCTGCGCAGGATGCCGCACTGGCGCTGGCGCGCCTGCAACCGGCGGAAAAACTCGCTGATTTCCTGCTTCGCCTGGCCGCGCGCGAGGCCAAGCTGGGCGGGGATGGCCTGCGCGTTTCGCTGCCAATGGGCCGCGGCGACATCGCCGATCACCTGGGCCTGACCATGGAGACGGTCAGCCGCACCTTCACCAAGCTGCGCCAGCAGGGTCTGATCGCCCTGCCCCATCTGAACGTCGTTGAGATCCTCGACGAGGATGGCCTGCGCAGTCTGGCCGGTGAAGTGCTGGGCTGAGTGCCCGATCGGTATCGGGTTGCCGGCCAGCGGCCGGCAACCACGCAGACGCCTCCGTCAACGCAACAACACCTCGCGCAACGCCGCGTAATCGGCCGCCAGTGGCTCGGCATGCGCTGGACGCTGCAGCAGCGCCTCCAACGCCGGCGGCACCGCCACCGTCTCGCCGATCAGCGGCTCCACCACCGCCTCGAACTTGGCCGGGTGCGCGGTAGCGACTACCGCCCAATCGCCCTTGGCGCCGCCCGCGCGCAGATCCTGCAGCACCTTTATCGCCGTGGCCGTGTGCGGGCAGAACAGCTCGCCATTACTGGCATGGACACTGGCGATGGTCGCGCGGATGGTCACGTCATCCACTGCAAAGGCGCGGAACGCCGCGCGCAGTTCGGCATCGTCACCCTGGTACAGCCAGCGCAGCCGCTCGAAATTGCTGGGGGCGCCGACATCCATGGCATTGGCCACGGTCGCAATGCTGGCCTCGGGCTGGTACTGATCACCACCGAAGTAGCGCGGCAGCACCGCATTGGCATTGGTGGCCAGCACGATCTGCCCGATCGGCACGCCCAGCGCGCGTGCCAGCACCGCCGCCATCGCGTTGCCGAGATTGCCGGTCGGCACCACCAGGTTCAAGCGCCGTTGATGCTGCGCATGATGGGTCAGCGCCGCGTGCGCGTAATAGCTCATCTGCGGCAGCAGCCGGCCCAGGCTGATGCTGTTGGCTGAGCTGAGCGGCACCTGCGCCTGCAGGTCGCGGTCGGCCAGCGCCTGCTTCACCATCGCCTGGCAATCATCGAACGAACCGGCTACCCGCAACGCCTGGATGTTGTCGCCGAAGCAGCCGAGCTGATGGGCCTGTCGCGGTGACACCCGCCCATCGGGATACAGCACCACCACACGTACACCGGGCTGCCGATGGAAGGCCGCCGCCACGGCCGCGCCGGTGTCACCGGAGGTAGCCACCACGATGGTCAGGTCGCGGTCCTTGCCGGTCTGCAGCCGCGACAGCACACCGGCCAGGAAACGCGCACCGATGTCCTTGAACGCAGCCGTCGGCCCATGGAACAGCTCCAACACGTGATCACCACTGTTGCCCAGCGCACGCAATGGCACGGGGAAATCGAAGGCCTCACGGCAGATCGATGGCAAGGCATCGGCCAGCGCATCCCCGTCGAAGAAAGGCGCCAGCAGGTCAGCGGCGGTGTCGGCCAGGGTCGCACCGGCCTGCAGCGTGCGCGGCGCCGGCAGCGCCTGCGGAACGTACAGCCCAGCATCAGGCGCGAGCCCGGCGGCGATGGCCGCACTGAGTCCAACAGCCGGCGACTGGCCACGGGTCGAAACGAATTGCATGGGATCGATATCCGGCAGGAAGGGAGAATTCAGCACAAGTGGGCTCCGGGTGCATCGAGTGGCGAGATCCAGGCATCGCTGTCGAAACCAGCAGCGGCGAAGGCCGCACGCACCGGTTCCGCTGCCGCGCGCGCCTGGTCGGCATCTTCAAACCAGGCGAATACGCTGGGCCCGGCGCCGGAAATGCCTGCGCCCATCGCGCCTGCAGCCAGTGCGGCGTCACGCGCCGCGTCGAAGCCAACGATCAGGCCCGCCCGCCGCGGCTCGATCAGCACGTCGCGCAGGCCGGCGCGCACCAGCGATGCATCACTGCGATGGCAACCACTCAATACCAGCGCCAGGTTGGCGCTCTGCGCAACGAATTCGCTCAGCGCGTAGCTGCCCTGCAGCGCCTGCCGCGCACGCCGGGTTTCCAGCACCGCATGTGGATGCACCAGCAGGCTGTGCCAGCTGGCCGGTACCGGAACCGGCACCAGGCGATCGGCCGTGCACAGCGCCACACCACCCAGCAGCAGTGGGCCGACGTTGTCGCCATGGCGGCCACCGCTGGCCACGGCTTCGCCATCCAGTGCGAACGGATACAGCGCCTCACGCGGCAGTGGCACATCCAACAACGCATTGGCCGCCACCAGTGCGGCCACGCAGGAGGCAGCCGATCCGCCCATGCCGGAGCCGAAGGGAATGCCTTTGTCGATCTCGATGGCAAAACCGAAGCCCAGTCCCAGCCCCTCACGCAGCGATATCAGCGCCGCGCCAGCGGTGTTGCCGGTGGCTTCCAGCGGCAGCTCCACCGCACTGCCGCGGATCGCATCGATGCGCACCCGTGGTTCGTCGATGCGACGCACGCTCACCGTATCGCCGATACCGGCGATGGCGTGGCCCAGGATGTCGAAGCCCACGGCCACGTTGGCCACCGATGCGGGCGCGAAGGCGCGTGCGATCACAGGCGCGCCCCTTCGCCGGCCGCCACCCGCAGCAGATCGGCGAACACACCGGCAGCGGTGACTTCCGGACCCGCGCCCGGGCCCTGCACCACCAGCGGGTTGTCGCAGTAGCGGCGGGTACGGAACTGCACCACGTTGTCGGTCAACCGCAGGTTGGCGAACGCGTGGTCCGCCGGCAGCTCCTGCAGGCCGACCGAGGCACCGTCCGGTCCCAGCCGCGCGACATAGCGCAGCACTGCACCGCGCTCGCGGGCGTCGTGCAGCCGTGCCAGCAGCGCGTCATCGGATGCGCCCAGACGGGCCATGAAGTCGTCCACGCTTCCCTCGCGCAGCAACGCCGGCACCAGGCTCTCGACCTGCACCTGCTCCAGGCTGAGTGCGTGTCCGGCCTCGCGGGCCAGGATCACCAGCTTGCGCGCGACGTCCACACCGGACAGGTCATCGCGCGGATCCGGCTCGGTGTAGCCCATCGAGCGTGCCTGCGCGACCAGTTCCGAGAACGGCTGGCTGCCGTCGAAGCGATTGAACAACCAGGCCAGCGTGCCGGAGAAAATGCCTTCGATCGCCAGCACTTCGTCGCCGGTATCCACCAGGTCACGCAGCGTGGTGATCACCGGCAGGCCGGCACCCACCGTGGCCTCGTAGCGGAAGCGCGCGCCACTGGCGGCGGCCGCCGCGCGGATGCGCTGGTAGCGTGCGAGCGGCCCGGCACCGGCCTGCTTGTTCGGGGTCACTACATGGATGCCTGCGGCCAGCCAACCTTCATAGCGCTCGGCAACCTCTGCGCTGCCACTGCAGTCGATCACCACCGCATGCGGCAGATGTGCGGCCAGCAGGTGCTCGGTGAACTGGTCCAGGTCACTGGCCTGTCCGGCGTCCTGCAATGCCTGCCGCCAGTCTTCATGCAGCCCATCGGCCTCCAGGCGCATGCGCGAGCGTGACGCAAGCGCGCGCAGGCGCAGGTCGACATTGGCCTTGGCCAGCAGCTGCGGGCGCGCTGCCAGCAACTGGTCCAGCAGCGCGGCGCCGACATTGCCCGGACCGATCACGCCCACCGCGAACGTCTGCGGCGACAGCCAGAACCCCGCATGCGCGGCACGCAGCGCGCGGGTCGCGTCGGCGCTTGCCACCGCCACCGAGATGTTGCGCTCGGACGACCCCTGCGCGATCGCCAGGATGTTCACCTGCGCCCGGCCCAGCGATTCGAACAGCCGCGCAGCCACGCCAGGCTGGCCCGCCATGCCATCGCCGACCGCGGCCAGCACGCTGACGCCCTCGCTGACCTGCACGCGCTGTACCTGGCCGGCAGCCAGTTCGTGCGAGAACGCCTGCACCACGGCATCGCGACCACGCGCCGCTTCGCCAGCACGGACAACGCAGCAGATCGAATGTTCGGAGGACCCCTGCGAGATCATCACCACCGAGACCTGCGCCTGGCGCAGTGCGGCGAACACGCGTTCGGCGGTACCCGGCACGCCGATCAGACCGGTGCCTTCCAGATTGAGCAGGGCCAGATCCGCGCTCAGCGTCAGCCCCTTTACCGGACCACGTGGCGAGCGCTCGGCGCTGATGCGGGTACCCGGATGACCGGGATGGAACGTATTGCGGATGAAGATCGGCAGGCCCAGCCGGATTGCCGGCGACATGGTCTGCGGATGCACCACCTTGGCCCCGAAGTAGGCCAGCTCGCAGGCCTCGTCGTAGCTCAGCGCGTGCAGCTGCACAGCCTCCGGCACCAGCCGCGGGTCGGCCGACAGCACGCCGTCGACGTCGGTCCAGATATGCAGTTCATCGGCATTGAACAGCGCGGCGAAGATCGCACCGGAATAGTCGCTGCCGTTGCGGCCCAGCGTGGTGACGCGATCCTGGCGGTCGCGGGCGACGAACCCGGTAGCCACCACGCGCAGCTGCGGGTGCTGCAGCCGCCACGCGGCAAGACGGCCGGCACTGGCATCCCAGTCGACATCCACGCCCAGTTCGCCATGGCCGACCACCAGCACATCGCGTGCATCCAGCACCGCGCAGTCCTCACCCAGCGCGCGCAGATGGGTGCCAAGCAACTGTGCGGAGAACACTTCGCCCAGGCCCTGCACGCGGTCGAGCACTTCGCGCGGCAGTTCACCGATCACCGCCAGGGCGGCCAGCACCTCGGCCAGCTGATCGAAGCGCGCGTCGATCCAGTCCACGGTGTCGCCCACCTGCTCACCCAGCAGCGCTACAGCGGCGCCGCGATGGCGTGCGCGCAGTGCATGCCAGGCTTCCTGCCAGCCGGCATCGCCCTGGGCTGCCAGGTGCGCCAGTTCGATCAGCGCGTCGGTAACACCCTTCATGGCCGAGACCACGCTGACCTGCAACGACTCGGGGCGGGCCAGCAGCAGACCGGCAACATGGCGATAGCGCTCAGCGTCGGCCACCGAAGTGCCGCCGAACTTGTGCACGACAGTGGACGGCGCAGCCAGAGCGGACGCAGCAGGCGAATGGGCGGGGGCGATGGAAGACATGCAGACCTCGGTTGGAGGCCCCGTCGCATGCAGGTGGTCGAGTTTCCCCGTCACCTGGATGGTGCGGGGCCGTTGTTTTCGGGAGTTACACGAAGACGACGGGCCGCACCAGGGCAGTGGTGACGGTGGTGGTGGTAATGGTGGTGGTGATGGCGACCGGCGCAGTCGAACGGCCCGCGGTAGCGGGGGCGATCAGACGGGCGTTGGCGGCATCAAGGACCATGGCGTACAGAAAACACCGGCACGATGGCCGCTGTCAAGTGTTGCGGCGCAATATTTCTTTGCGGCGATCATCGGCCAACGTGCCGGCATTTGGTTGCAATTGAGACAAAACGGTGATCGTCGGCTTCAATGCGTCGATTCAGCCGACATGTTCGGTGATCGCGCGGGGCGTGCGGTGCGCATGCGCGCACAACAGCACGCCGCCGACCAGCAGCACGATCGCCAGCAGTTCCAGCAGGCTTGGCCAACGTCGCTGCCAGGCGAAGGCATAGAGAAGCGCGAACAGGGTTTCGAACACGATCATCTGCCCGGTCAGGGTCAGCGGCAGCAGGCGACTGGCGCGGTTCCAGAACGCGTTGCCGAGGATCGAAGCGACCACCGCAACGCCCGCGCTGATGGCCCAGAACCCACTCCACTGCGCGGCCGTATGAGTCCCAGCGTGTCCGATGAACGCCATCGGCACCAGCAGCAGTGACAATCCGCCGGTAGTGACGCCGGTCAGCAGCGACCAGTCATGGCTGGAAAGATCAGGCCGTCGTGCCAACCAGCGGCTGTTGCCGATGGAGTACAGCGCCCACGAGAACAACGCACCGAACGCACACAGCAGGCCGATCAGGCGCTGCCGCCAGGGGGTGCCCAGGTGTTCGGACATCAGCGCTTCCCAGCCGACCATCGCCACCCCGAGCACGCACAGGCCCAGCGCCGGCAGCAACGGCTTCAACGGCACCGCGCCCTGCTCGCGCACGCCCACCAGGGTGACCACGACCGGAATCAGGCCGACAATCAACGAAGCAGCGGCGCCACCGGCCCACTGCACCGCCGTGGCCAACAGCAGGAAGTACACCAGGTTGCCGGCCAGGCTCAGCCACAACAGGCCGATCCATTCGGCGCGGCCGAGCTTCGGCGCCAAGCGCTTCCAGCGCGGCAGCAGCAGGGCCACCGCGATCAGGCCATAGACCAGATAGCGGCCAGCGGAGAGCTGCAGTGCGTTGAAGGTGTTCAGCACGGCGGGCGCGAGGAAGACCACGCCCCACAGCGCACCGGCGGCAATGCCATTGGCGATGCCCAGAGCAATCGGGTTGTTGCGCATTGCAGGTTCTTGGTGGGAGAGCACAGGCCGCGAAGTGTAGGCGACAGAGGGAACGGCGTATTGACCGAGGCTACTGGCCGCCCGCCCGCCGCCATGCTGCCGGGGTCTGCCCGCATTCGCGGCGCAGCGCGCGGGTCAGTGCACTCTGCTCGGAATACCCAGCGGCCAGTGCGATGTCGCTGATCGATGCCGGGCTGACCCGCAACTGGTGCTTGGCCCAGCGCAGCCGGCTGGCACTGAGCCAGGCCTGCGGGCTGACCCCGAACTCACACCGGAACACCGCATGCAGACGGCTTTCGCTGATGCCGACAAAGGCGGCCATGCGCGCTACCGACCACACCTGTCCGGGCATTGCCTCCACGGCAGCGCACAAACCCTGCAGGCGCGCGCCGCTGCCCGCTGGGGCGAACATCCGCAGCAGTTCCGGCAGCAGCGCCGGCACCGGCTGCCCTGCCTGTACCCGGGCAAGCCGCTGCCGCAATGAGGCAGGTAGATGCAGCCAGCGTTGCCGGCACAGGTGCTCCTGGGTCGCGTCATCGAGCACACCCGGCCCGCAGTCGACAATCACGAAACCGTTGGGGCCGTCGGCCACCTGGTCGTGTGCCTCGCCGGCAGCCACGAAGGCACCCTGCAACAAGTCAAGACGGCCGCCCCTGCCCTCCATCTCGAACTGCAGCTCACCCTGCAGTGGCAACACCCACTGCGCATAGTCGTGGCGATCCAGGCCGGTGGCCTGGCCGTAGTGTCGTAGATGGAAGATCGCGCCCATTCAACGAGTGTGCGCGCGCCGCTACCGGCCCGCAACGTTGCCGGGCGCTGGCGACACAGCCTCGCGCTAACCCTCCACGCCAAGGAAGGTGAACGGCGCGCTGGGCACGAAGTGCTGCAGCGCATCCCCGGCAAACGTATTGCGCTGGTCACGGCCGAGATCGAGCTTGAGCACCTTGCCGCCGAAATCGACCTTGGTCAGGTCGACCCAGAAGGTGTTGGGCGTCAGTGCCGACTCGAAGAAGTACAGGCGCCGCTTGTGGTCGGCGACCGTGCGCCAGCGGGTGGACGAAATGTTGGGCTCGCCCGGCGTGGTGATGCCGAACGGCACCGACACGTTGCGGATCACGCTGAACACACTGGCCAGCGCCTCCACCGGATCTTCCGCTTTCGGAATCGCGTTGATGTAGAACGACGCACGCGCGAAGCGGTCGGCGGAACGGTTGGTGCCGGGCAGCATCACCGTGCCACCGATCTGCTGCCAGTAGCTGTTCAACGCCAGTTGCTGGTCGAAGATCGGCGAATTGGTCATCACCTGGTAGCGGCGATCGTGGTGGATCACCTGGCGTCCGCCGATGTACTCGACGATCGCGCTGTCACCACTGGCATCGGACAGCGACAGATGCAGCGTCGCCTGGCGGTCTTCGCCAGGCACCTTGTCGGTGACGATCGAATACGGCTCGCGCTGCAGGGCGGTCACGGCTTCTTCCACCGTGGCGAAATTGTCCAGCACGTACTGCGCCCACAACGAGATCGACAGGCCGGGCTTGCCGCTGCGCTGAGCCGGGTATTCCGACTCGACCAGCCACAGCAGGTTGGCGACCAGGCCCTTCTCGTTCATGCCATCGGTGGTGGAGATGTCGTAGCCGGTGGCCACCACGCTGCCGTAGCGCGCAGTCCATGCGATCGAGCCCGGCCCGGCCTTGCCAGTGCGCGCGATGCCACGCGGCAACACGTAAAGATTGGTGGCGACATCCACTTTCCAGTCCATCGAGCGGGCGGTGATGACATCGCCGTTGTCGCCCAGATACACCGCGCGCGTGCAGGCCATCGCCGGCATCGCCGCTGTCGCCAGTGCCGCCGCCAACAACGCGCTGCCGTTCCACTTCATCCGTGCCATGCCATGCTCCTTTCCCCGGGAAAAGTGATCTGAACCCTGCACCGGTGAGGCAAACGTGAAACCTCAGCGCAGCCAGCGGTCATGCAGCCAGAAACCACCCGCCATCGCCGGCACGAACCACAACGCTTCGCGCGCCCTCACCGCCAACGCGGCCAGCGCGGGCCCCGGGCAATACCCGACCCAGCCCCAGCCGATGCCGAACACTGCCGCGCCCAGCAGCAACCGCTTATCGACCGCCTGCGCTGCCGGCAGCTGGAAGCGCTCGGCGCAGCATGGGCGGTGCCACCGCCGCAGCCAGAACTGACCCAGTGCACTGACCAGCAGTGCCGACGCCAGTACCCAGGCCAGCGTGGGATCGAAGTCGCCGGCCACATCGAGGAAACCGAGCACGCGACGCGGGTCGGTCATGCCGGCCAGCGCGAGGCCGGCGCCGAACAGGCCACCGGCAGCACATGCGGCCCACAGGCTGCGGCTCATGACAGGCCTCCGCCGTGGCGCACCAGGAACGTGGTGAGCATCGCGCAGGCCATGAACACCAGCACCGCCACCAGCGATCGTCGTGAACCACGGGCGAGCCCACAGACACCGTGGCCGCTGGTGCAGCCATTGCCCAGCCGCGTACCGAAGCCCACCAGCACACCGGCAGCGATCAATTGCCAGGCCGGCAGTGCGTCACGCAACAACACGCGCGGTGGTTGTCCCGCGCCCGCCTGCCAGCTCAGCACCGCCGCCGCAGCCACCATCAGTCCGAGCAGGAAGGCCCAGCGCCAGCCACGATCACCACGTGGTGCGGCCACGGCGCCTGCAGTGATGCCGCTGATGCCGGCCACCCGACCGAGCGTGGCCAGCAGCACCACTGCCGACGTACCGATCAGGCCGCCGCCTGCAATTGCCGCCCATGGCAGGTTCACGTCCTGCCCCTCTGTATCGCGCGCATCGGCTTGCCCTTTAATTTAGATTTCCCTAAATTAGACTTTCCTGAACTATCGGGTCAATCCGTGCCCAGCATCACCACCGACAGTGCCGCGATGGCCGCGCATGCCGCACAGGCGGCCGCCCTGCTGAAATCGCTGGCCCACCCGGCGCGACTGCGTGTGTTGTGTCGTCTGGTGGAAGGCGAAGCACCGGTGCCGGAACTGCAGGCGGTGACCGGCCTGAGCGCATCGGCGCTGTCACAGCATCTGGCCGTGCTGCGCAATCTGGATGTGGTGGCAACGCGACGGCAGGCACAGACACTGCACTATCGGCTGCTGGACGGTCCGGCGCTGGGGGTACTGCAGGCATTGCACGCGGCGTACTGCACTCCGCAGCGCTAGCGATCAGCCCGCGCTGAGCGCCGGCCGCACGACCTCGGTCAACAGATCCACCGCGGTAAACAGTGCACTGTCACCGTTCACCGTACGGGCGAACCCCGCCCAGTCCCCTGCGGAAAGCTGGCGCAGCAGCGCAGCGTCCACCGGCAACACGCGCATCGCCCAGTACGGAAACTGACGCTGGCCAACCCGGCCGCGCGCGAGCTCGACGATGTCGACATGACTGCCAGCCTGCAGGATGCGCTCATACACCGAATCGATGCCATCGGGTGGACCTTCGATGTACTGCAGGAAGCGCTCGCCGTCATTCAGCAACACGCCGGTCACCCCTGCCACCTTGTTGAAGCGCGCGGCATCTTCGACCAGCGCCTGCAGACGTTCGGCAGAAAGATCCGGCTTGGACTGGCTGACGTAGGCGATGGCACGCAGTGGCATGGAGCTTCCTTTGCAAGAGTGGTGCCACGGTAGCAGTTGCGGACGCGTCCGTCTCAGTACGCTCACGCGTCAGCTGAAGAATTCAGGAAACGGCCGGGCTGCGTCCATCGGCGCGGCGCGGCAGCAGTGCCTCGAACACCACCTGTCCTGCGTCGTTGCGCGCGCTCAGCTGTCCACCATGGGCACGCACGAACTGGTCAACGATGTACAGGCCCAGCCCCAAGCCGTTGCTCTGGTGGAAGCTTGCCTTGAACGGCTCGAACAAACGCGGCAGCAATGCTTCATCGACATGGCCGGCGTTGCTTACGCGCAGCGCGACCACGCGTGCATCGCCGCCATCGACCTGCACCTGCACCACTGCATCAGCGCCATGGGTGAGTGCGTTGCCGACCAGGTTGGCGATGATCTGCCCCAAACGATCCATGTCGCCCTGCAAGGTCGAATCACCGCGCACATCCAGTGCGATGCGATCAGCCCGATGACCGGCACCGGCCTCCACCAGCACCGCACGCGTCACCTCGGCCAGGTCGCAGGTACCGGTCTGCAGGCGCAGGCCACCACTTCGGATCCGCGAGAAGTCCAGCAACTGCTCGACCATGCGCGCCATCCGCAGCGTGCTGGCTTCCAGATAGCTCAGTGTCTGCTGCGCGCCGGCATTGTCGGCCGGCAGCTCCAGCGACAGCTTGTCGGCGCACAGCAGGATGGCCGACAGCGGCGTGCGCAGGTCGTGGGTCAGCACCGCGGCCATGGTCTCGTTGAGCTTCAACGCGCGCTCCAGCGCCTCGTTGCGTGCCTTCAGCAGCTGTCGCTGCTGGTAGAGCTCGATGAACACATTGACCTTGCTGAGGATCACCTGCGGCGCCACCGGCTTGTGCAGGAAATCCACCGCGCCGGTCCCGTAGCCCTTGAAGACCCTGTGCGGATCGTCCGGCGAGGCGGTCAGGAAGATGATCGGCACGTCGCGGCTGCGCTGCGAGCCGCGCATCAGCTCGGCCAGCATGAAACCATCGATCTCCGGCATGTGCACGTCCAGCAGCGCCAGCGCCACCTCGTGCTCCAGCAGCAGTTCCAGCGCCTGGGCGCCGGAATCGGCCAGCAGCAGGTTGACGCCCTCGCGGCGCAGCAGCGCCTCCATGGCCACCAGGTTCTGCGGCACGTCGTCGACGATCAGCAGGTTGACCGGGGCCTGCGACTGGGCAGGGTCCGGCGGCAGCAGGTTCATGCAAACAACTCCTTCAGGCGGCGACACATCAGTTCAAGGGGCAGCACGGCGTCGGCGCCGGCATGCTGCAGGGCGGAGGCCGGCATCATCGATGCTTCGGCCTCCTCGGGGCATTGCAGCCAGGCCTGGCCACCAGCGGTGCGCACCGCGGCCACGCCATCACTGCCATCGCTGCTGGCACCGGTCAGCAGGATCGCCAGCACACGCGTGCCGAACACGGCTGCGGCGGATTCGAACAGCGGATCGATGGCCGGCCGCGAGAACAGCACCGGATCGTCCATCGACAGTGCGATGGCCTGCGTGTCTTCCACCAACAGGTGGTAATCCGGCGGCGCGAACGTCACCGTTCCCGCCTGCAGCGGCTGCTTGTCCTCCGCTTCGCGCACGGTCAGCGCGCAGTACGGTGCCAGCACATCGGCGATGCGGCTGGAACGGTCGCGCGGCAGGTGCAGCACCACCAGTACCGGCACCGGCAGGGAGGCCGGCAACGCGCCAAGCACGATCTGCAGGGCGGCCACGCCACCGGCCGATGCGCCGACCACTACTACTTCAGGGCGGAACATCGCCACCATCAGGCCACCTTCCGGTACAGGCGGTGCTCCCGCGAACAGGCTTCGAACGCATCGTGATGGCGACCGAACTGCAGCGATTCCTTGCTGCCCAGGCCGAGGAAGCCGCGATGCACCAGTGCTTCGCGGAACAATCCCACCGCCCGATCCTGCAGGTCGCGGTTGAAATAGATCAGCACATTGCGGCAGGACACCAGGTGCACTTCTGAAAACACCGTGTCGGTGGCCAGGCTGTGATCGGCGAACACCACATTGCGGCGCAACTGGCGGTCGAAGACCGCGCCGTCGTAGGCGGTGGTGTAATAGTCCGACAGTGAACCGGTGCCGCCAGCGGCAAGGTAGTTCCGGCTGAACTGCGCCAGGCGGTCAATGCCGTAGGCACCGGCCTCGGCCGTGGCCAGTGCCGCGGGGTTGATATCGGTGGCGTAGACGATGCTGCGCTCAAGCAGTCCTTCCTCATGCAGCAGGATCGCCAGCGACCACACTTCCTCGCCGGTACTGCAGCCGGCCACCCACAGCTTCACCGAGGGGTAGGTGCGCAGCACCGGCACCACCTGTTCGCGCATCTGCCGGAAATACTCCGGGTCACGGAACATCTCCGAGACCTGCACGGTGAAGAACTGCATGGCCTGGGCGAACAGCTCCGGCTCATGCAGAAGCCGATGCTGCAGATCCGACAGGCGCTCGCACTCGTAGCGCTGCATGGCCTGGCTGACGCGACGGCGCAGCGAGGACACCGCGTAGCTGCGGAAGTCGTAGTGGTAGCGCTGGTACAGCGCTTCCAGCAGTACCTTCAGCTCCAGGTCGAACAGCGCCTGCTCGTTCATTGCCGCGAGCACCAGACCCGGCACAGCGATACCAGCTTGTCCACGTCGATGGGTTTGGCGATGTAGTCGTTGGCACCGGCCTGCAGGCAGCGCTCACGGTCGTCGGGCATGGCCTTGGCGGTCAGCGCGATGATCGGCAGGTCCTGCAGGTGGCGCTGCGCGCGGATCTCGCGCATCGCCTGCAGGCCATCCTTCTCCGGCATCATGATGTCCATCAGCACCAGGTCCACCTCACGCTGGGCCAGCCGATCAACGGCCTCCTGGCCGTTGCGGGCGATCTCCAGCGTCACCCCCAGCGGCTCCAGCACGCTGGACAGCGCGAAGATGTTGCGCACATCGTCCTCGGCCAGCAGCACGGTGCGTCCGTCGAGCACGGTGTCGCGGCGGCGCGCTTCGCGCAGCAGGCGCTGCTGGTCGCTGGGCAGGTTGGCCTCCACGCTGTGCAGGAACAGCGTCACCTCGTCGAGCAGGCGCTCGGGCGAACGCGCGCCCTTGATGATGATGCTCTTGGAGTAGCGGCGCAGGCGCTGCTCTTCCTCGCGGCTGAGGGCACGGCCGGTGTAGACGATGACCGGCGGGAAGCCGACGTCATCGTTGCCCGCCATGTGCTCAAGCAGGTCGTAGCCACTGCCGTCGGGCAGCGACAGGTCCATCACCATGCAGTCGAAGGTGACCGTGCTCAGCTGTTCCACCGCTGCGGCAAGCGTGCCGACAGCGGCGATCTGCAGCTGATCGCGGCCCAGCAGCAGTTCCAGGTTGCGGCGCAGGTCGTTGTCATCCTCCACGATCAGCAGGCGCCGTACGTCGCGCTGGCTGGTCTGTTCAAGCTGTTCGATGGCCGCCACCAGCCGCTCGCGCGTGGTCGGCTTGATCGCGAAACCGATCGCACCCAGCTCGCGCGCCACCTGGCTGCGGTCCATGCCGGAGACCACGTGCACCGGAATGTGCCGGGTATCGGGATTGCGCTTGAGCCGTTCGAGCACGGTCAGGCCGGAGACGTCGGGCAGGCCGATGTCCAGCAGGATGCCGTTGGGGCGCAGGTCCGCCGCCAGCGCCAACGCCTCTTCGGCGGTGGTGGCTACCACGCAGTCGAAATCGAGTTCGTGCGCCAGCGTCACCAGCGCTTCGGCGAAGACCGCATCATCTTCCACGGCCAGGATCAACCGCCCTGCGTGGTGGCGCCGGCCACGGTCATCGGCCACCGCGGCGACCGGAGTGGCGCTGGAGCGCTGGGCCAATGGTGCAGGTGCCACCGTCGCGGCGGGAGCCCGCTGCATGGGAACGGGCACGGCCACTGCGGCGTCTGCGGCGGCCTCGGCCATCGGTGCGCCCTGCAGAGGCAGTTCGAGAATGAAGCAGCTGCCGCGGCCCGGCTCGCTGTCCACCTGGATATCACCGCCCATGCGTACCGCGAGGTCACGCGAGATCGACAGACCCAGGCCGGTGCCACCGTAACGGCGGCGGGTGCTGCCATCGGCCTGTCGGAACGCTTCGAAGATCAGCTGCAGCTGGTCGCGTGCGATGCCGATGCCACTGTCGGAGACCTCGAATCGGATACGGCCATTGCCGCCGCTGCGAACGTGCAGGCTGACCTTGCCGTGCTCGGTGAACTTGACCGCATTGGCCAGAAGATTCTTCAGGATCTGCTGCAGGCGCTGGTTGTCGGCCACCAGTTGGCTGGGGGCCAGGCCATCGGCCTCGATCTGCAGCGTCAGACCCTTCTGCCGCGCCATCGGCTCGAAGGTCTCACGCAGCCGCTGCAGCACGCTGTCGACCACCACCACTTCATCGGCCAGTTCGACGTGCCCCGCTTCGATGCGCGACAGATCGAGGATGTCGTTGATCAGCGCCAGCAGGTCGTTGTTGGAGGAGAGGATGGCGCGGGCGTACTTCACCTGCTCGTCGCTGAGCGCGCCGTCCTTGTTGTCGGCCAGCAGCTTGGCCAGGATCAGCGAACTGTTCAGCGGCGTGCGCAGTTCGTGCGACATGTTGGCCAGGAACTCGGACTTGTAGCGTGAGGTGGCGGCCAGTTCGTTGCTGTTGCGCACCAGCTGGCCCTGCGCGACCAGCAGCGCCTGCTTCTGCGACTCCAGCTCGTGGGTGCGCTCTTCCAGCTGCACATTGCTCTGCTCCAGCTCGGCCTGCTGCTGTTCCAGATGGCTCTGCGACTGCATCAGGCTGCGGCTCTGCTCTTCCAGCTCTTCGTTGGCCACGCGCAGCTCTTCCTGCTGTGCCTGCAGCTCTTCGCCCTGGCGCTGCGACTCCTCCAGCAGCACCATCAGCTGCCCGCGCAGCATCGAGGTACGCAGTGCCATGCCGATCGTTTCGGCGCAGCGCTCCAACAGTTCGTCATCCAGCGCGCGCTGCTCACCCACAACCGAGCGACCGAGCTCGATCACACCGACCACGGCACCGTCACTGCTGATCGGGGCGAGGATGCGCTCGCGCACAGGCACACGTCCCAGGCTCGTCTGCAGCTCCAGCGTGGTCGCGTCGCCACCCTGCAGGTGCCGCGCCAGCTGGTCGCGGGCCACCTGCCCTGCCACCCCTTCCTGCAGGCCCAGCGTCGCCGGGATGCCGGTCGGCAACGCCAGTCCACCGGTCAGCTGCAGGCGGCCTCCATCCAGTCGATAGAGCGCTCCAACGTCCGCACGCAGGTGGGTTGCCAGTGCCGTCACCGCCGCCTCGGCGATCTGTTCCGGTGCCAGCTCGCCGCGCAGACCAAGCGCCACTGCGTTCTCAGCTTCCTGCAGCCACAGCGCGCGCATGGCTTCGCGCCGCGCCTGGATCGCACGCGATGCGATCAGCGCGATCATCAGGAAAGCGGCGCCGCCGATGGTCCGGTTGACGAACGAGAAGGACGAATTGGTACTGGCCGGCGCCACGTTGTAGCCCACCGCCAGCAGCACGCAGGCGCTGACGGCCACCACGAACGGCACCCGGGCGCTGCGCTGGAACACAGTGACGCCGATGGCCATGAAATAAGCCAGCCATACGGCATAGCCCAGCGGCACCACCAGTTCCAGCGCGGCCGTCGCCGTCACCAGCACCGCCGAGGTCATCCAGATCCAGCGGTCACGCGTAGTCGCACCAGGACGCATGCAGGTCGGTTCCACATTGGAAAAGGGGGCTGATGTTACTCCGTGTCGCATTCAGCCGCATACGACCTATGGCACGGGCGTTGCGTGCACATCTTCTTCACACTCCACTGCCTACGTTCTCGTGCCTCACACAGGTAATACGCATTTCATCGTGGTCGCTGCCGCTTCGACGCCGTCCGTGCTGACGGACCCTTCCCGACAGCTGCGATTGCTGATCGACAGCGTGCGCGACCATGCGCTGTACCTGCTCGACCCTGATGGCATCGTCTGCAGCTGGAACCCCGGCGCGGAGCGCATCAAGGGCTATCGCTCGGAAGAAGTCATCGGTACCCATTTCGGACGCTTCTACCTGCCGGCCGATCGCGATGCCGGCGAGCCGCAGCACCTGCTGCGACTGGCGGCGGAAAGCGGGCACCATGCCGCCGAAGGTTGGCGGGTGCGCCGTGACGGTTCTCCGTTCCGTGCCAGCGTGGTCATCGAATCGGTGCTCGAGAACGGTGAACTGGTGGGCTTCGTCAAGATCACCCGCGACATCACTGAACAGTGGCAGGCGCAACGGCTCCTGCGCGACGCGCAGCGAGCGCTGCGCCAGACCCAGCAGTTCGAGACGGTCGGGCAGCTCAGCCGCGGCCTGGCCCATGAGTTCAACAACCTGCTGACCACCATCGTCAATGCGCTGGACCTGCTGTCCGCACGCATGGGGGATGATGAACGCGCCAACGCCCTGTTGACCACCGCGCAGGCGGCCAGCGATCGTGGTGCGCTGCTGACCCGGCAGCTGCTGGCCTTCAGCACCGGGCAGACCCTGATCCGTGAAACGCTGGACATCAATGCGCGGATCCGCGACTGGTTGCCCGCCCTGCAGGCCACCTGCCCTGCTGGCGTCACCCTGGAAACCGCGCTGGCTGCCGGCCTGCCTGCGATACTCAGCGACACCGTGCAGCTGCAGACAGCGCTCACCAACCTGGTCGGCAACGCTGCGGACGCCACGGTTGGCGACGGCCGGGTGCTGATCGCCACCGCGCTGGAACACCGCATGGACCCCGACGCCGACACATCCCGGCAACGGACCTATGTGACGTTGAGCGTCTGCGATGAGGGCCATGGCATGGCCCCGGACATCGCCGAGCGTGCGACCGAGCCTTTCTTCACCACCAAGGACATCGGCAAGGGCAGCGGTCTGGGCCTGAGCCAGGTGTTCGGATTCACCACCCAGAGTGGCGGCTTCGTTGATGTGTCCACCACGCCCGGTGTCGGCACCACGGTCAGCCTGCTGCTCCCTGCAACCGAGGACCCCGCACATGACCGATGATCCAATCCGCGTATTGATGGTGGAGGACCAGACCGATCTGCGCGAGATGATCGGCCTGGCCCTGCGCGACTTCGGCATCGACGTGGCGACCACGGCGGATGCGCAGGAAGCAGTCGCCCTGCTGCAGGGTGGCGCGCGTTTCGATGTGGTGTTCAGTGACATCAGCATGCCCAACGGCATGTCGGGCATCGAGCTGAGCGAGCATGTGGCGCGGGACCAGCCGCAGGCGCGGATGATTCTGTCTTCCGGCTATGCGCGCTCGCAGTTGCCGCCGCTGCCCGAGCAGGTGGAATTCCTGCCCAAGCCTTACCGGTTGCGGCAGCTGGTGGAGCTGCTCAAGCAGGAGTGAGGGACCGCTGTTTTGCCAGGCATGGCCTGGCACTACTGGGTAGCGACGTTGCTGTTTTGCCAGGCATGGCCTGGCACCACCCGTAGTGTCCGCCGAGGGCTTGGCAGGCATGGTCTGGCGTTGCCCTGTCATTAATAGCGACCCACCAGGTTGAGGTACCAGCCGCGGTGCGTGTAGTCGAACTTGGTCAGGTCGTCACTGAAGTCGGTGAAGTTGTAGCCCACGCCGACCCGGAAGTTGCGGCCGACATCGCGGTCCACACCGGCCAGCCAACCCTGCCGGCGACCGCCATCGCGTACGTCCAGCAGGCGGTACTCCAGCAGGCCATGCCATTGGTAGTACAGGTCATAGCGCAGCTGCGCGGCACCGAAGTTCGTCGCTGAATCGAACCACGGGCCGGTGCCGCGACCATAGCGCACCTCGCCTTCGCGGCGGGCCAGCTTGGCCGCTACTTCCCAGCGCTGGTCGATGCGGTACACGCCCTCCAGCGACAGCACCTGGGTCCGCTGGTCGTAGTCCACGCCGTTGACCTGGCCCATCGTCGACAGGTCGTACAGATAGCTGTAACGGCCGAACAACGCCCAGCGATCATTGTCCCAGGGGCGGTAGGCGAAGCCGAGATTGCCTTCGATGAAGCGTGCACCGGCCACCGGGTTGATCGCATCGTCGGTGTCGGCGTAGTTGAACCGCGCGGCAATCCGCCAGCTGTCATTGAGACGATGGCTGAGGCGATTGGTGCTGACCCATTGCGTGCGCCGCTCCGCACCGGTGTCACGACGCCACTCCACCTTGCTCTGCCACTCGGTACCCGGCGACGTACGGCCACCGGACAGGCTGATGGCCTTGCGGTCGACCTGGCCACTGCTCGCATCCAGCTTGCCATCGCTGAGGGTGAAGCCCGCGTTCCAGCCCACCGCCGGATAGAAATCCATGCCGAAGGTGTTGGCCAGGCCCGATTCCTCGCCGGATTTCAGGAACTGGCTCTCATTGAACACGTTGACCTGGTCAGACAGGCGCCAGCGCTGGCCCAGCGTCCAGCCATCCTGCGCGTTCGGGCTGAACAGCGGGTCGTACTCGCTGCGGTCGGTGGACTGGGTGAACGCACCATAGAAACTGTGCTGTGGGGTCAACTTGTACTCGGCATTGACCTGCGCGGCGCTGCCACGATCACCATCACTGACCTCGGCACCGATCGTGGACAGGTTGGCGAAGGTGTAGGTGCCACCGGCGACCACCGCATCATTGTCCGCGTAGCGGCCATGATCGTCATCGACGGTCAGCTGGCCGCCACCATAGAGGTCCAGCGCGGTACCGATGCGATGGGTGTAGCGCGCTGCCGCCAGCACACCGGCATTGCTGCCGATGCCGCGGTCTTCCTGCACCCGGCGCAGCTCGGCCGACACGCGGTCGTTGTCGCCGATCCGCCACTCGACGGTGGCCTGGGCCTGGATCAACGATTCATTGCCGCGCCGCGCTTCGCTGTATCGCGCATACAGGCTGAAATCGTCGGTCACGTAGCCCAGCAGCTCGGCGCCCTGCTCACGCACGCGCTGGCCGGTATCGAAGCGGCCCACCGAATAGCCTCCCTCGACCTGCCGCCACCAGGCACCGGCACTCCAGTCGCGCTGGGTCCAGCCCAGCTCGCGCAGGTTCACCCGTGCCTCCACCGCCGTCGCCTCGCCTTCGCGCTGCCCCTCGGGGTTGAGGCGGGTGAAGCTCAGGCCACCGTTGTCGGAGAAGAACACCGGCGCACTGGTCGCCTCGCTGCGGCTGTGCTCGACCTTCAGGTAGGTGCCACGCCCGGCCTGCAGGGTCAGGTCCGCACCGCGCAGCGAATAGTCCTGCCCGGCGCGCTGTTCGTCCACATAGGTAGCCCCCACCGCCACGTGATCGCCGAACCAGTGCTTGCCACGCACGCCGGCGGTGATGTCGTCATTGTCGAAGCCGGTCGGTACCCATTCGTAGTCGACGATCAGGCGCTGCTCGTAGCCGTCCAGCGGCACGTCGCGGCTGATCCGGCGCAGGTTCTCGCGGCTGACCTGGGCCAGTGGCCGGGTCAGCAGGATGCGTCCCTGCAGTGCGTCGATCTCGTAGTCGGCACCGCGCACCAGCGACACCCGCTGCTCGACACGGCCGGTGGTGCGGTCACGGATTTCCAGTACCACCTGGTCCGAGCCGCGCAGGATGCTGGCGTGGCGCAGGTAGTACAGGCTGCCGCCGGTGCCGATGAACTCGCTGTGGCCCGGCGCGGTCTCGGCCTGCGAGCCGAACAGGCGCAGTTCGGTCTGCGCATCGCCCCATGCATTGGCGCCGCGCGAACGCCACGACAGCGCAGCACCGTACAGCGAACGCACGTACTGGGCGTATTCGGTACCGCTCAGACCGGTGTTGTAGTTGCCCCACAGTGCCTGGTTCTTGTCCCAGTCCATGCGCAGGTAGAAGCGGCCCATGCTGTCGACGTCACGCTGGGTCAGCGAATCGTCGCCATAGGTGGGGTAATACAGGTCCGGGTCCAGGCTGCGGAACAGGTCCTGCGGATCGGCGGTGGTGAAGCCGGTGAACAGTTCGTCCAACGGCCGGTTCTGCGTATCGGCCTGTGCCGTCAGCAGATAGCGGCCGCGCGTCTTGGCCTTCAGGTAGAACGCCAGCCGCCCATCACTGAGCACATCATCATCGCGCTCGCCACGGGCGACGTCGCGGCCCGCACCACTGGCCTTGTTCTGGTACACCGTGACATCGGCCAGGCCGACACCGAACAGATAGCGGCCGCTGACATCCACCTCCAGCGTGCGCGCGATCGCTGGTGCATCGGGGCGCTCGACCCGCACATCGAACGCGTGATGACCGATAGGCATCAGGTATTCGGCGGCGAATTTGCGGTCCTGGTCCAGCGGATAGCTTTCGCCGTTGATCTTCAGTGCCGCGCCAAGCGGCAGGTCACGACCCCGCAGGCGCACGCGCGAGCCGTACACCGGAATGTTCTGCTGACGCAGGCCGTTGCTGTCGAACACCTGCTCCAGCAGCGACAACGAGGCGGCCTGATTGGCATCGACGGCCGTACCGCGGCGATCTTCCAGGGCGTCACGCAGCTGCTGGTTGCCACGCTCCACTTCGGCCAGCGTCACCAGCTGCATGGACTGCGCCGAGGTCTCATCGACATTGCCTTCGGCATCGTACGCGCGCAGCACATAGACCAGGCGGTCGCCACGACGCAGCGGCGTGGACGCCGGCAGCGTACCGTCCCAACTGCCCTGCCCGACCGCAGCCACCGGCAATTCAAAGGTCGCCAGGGGCGCGACCCGGTCGCTGTCGCTGCCGCGGTAGATGCTCACTTCCAGGCGTTTGATGAACGCGGTGTAGTTGCCACGCACGAAGAATTCGACCGGCCGCACGATGCGGCCCTGGTCGAAGGCCACCATCCCCGGCGCCGAGATCGACAGCTCGGGCTGGCCCATGGCGGGGTCTTCGGTGGCCCAGATCGCGCCGCCCTCCGGCAAGCGGATCATGAACTCACCACGCACGGCCGCCTTACCCGGCTCATCCAGCGCGATGCTTACGCGGCGGTCCGGCTGCAGTACCTGAGACGACGAACGCGTCGACGTACCTTCGGTCACCGGCTCATCGAAGCTGCGCGAGCGCAGGGTGAACAGCAGGTCGCCGTCGGCGCTGCACTGGTTGCTCTCGCAGTGGATGGGCGCGGCGTCGCTGGACGCGGCGTTGGCCGGCGGTGGCGCCGCCTGCGCGGTTGCTGCCAGGCCCAACAGCAGCGCCTGGTACAACACAGCGCGGTGCAGGCGGGCAGAACGCCGGGCAACAGAGTGATGGGCGCTCATCGGCGGGCCTCCTGTTGGCGGGCCGCCGCGCGGGTGGCGGCGGTCTCCTCGTTGCGCACACGCAGACGTTGCTGCACGGCGGGGCTGAGCTGGACGCGCAGCGCTTCGAACACGGCGTTGGCGCGGCGCAGGCCCAACGCCTGGTTGTAGACGTGGCTGCCACGCACATCGGTATGGCCGACCAGGCTGACCTGACCGCCCCCCATGTTCTCCAGGCGCGCGGCGATCACAGCCAGCAGCGGCTTGAACTCCTCGCGGATCACCGCCTTGTCGGTGTCGAACAGCACGTTGCCCAGCAACGCACCACCGGCATCGACACCAGCGACCAGCGAGTGCGGATCGCGCACATCGGTACGCAGCTGCACGCTCAGGCCAGCACGCGACCCTTCGGCCACCTCGGCCTGCAGCGCATCACGCACGGCTACCGCACGGGCGAAGGCCAATGCCTGGCTTTCGCCGTTGGCAGCAATCACCACGTCACCGCCCTGGTAGCGATCGACCACCTCGGCCATCTTCGCCAACACCGGGCGATAGCTGGCGCGCAGTTCGCTGCTGCCCGGGGCGAACAACACCTCGCCCAAGGCCAGCTCGGCGCGCTCGGCAGCCGCCTGCGGCGACGGCGGCAGGCGCACGCCGAAGCTGAAGCGGGTCGGCACGCCCTGGGTGACCCGACGCAGCAACGGATTCTCGGTGGTCAGCTCGGAACCACCCGGTACCGTTGCCGGATCCAGCTTGACGATGAAGTTGCGGCCCAACCGCGCATCGCCACCGTGCACATCGGCCAGGTGGTAACGACCGAACGGATCGGTCTCGATCAGCAGGCCCTCCACCGTGGCCAGGCGCACGCCGGGAATGCCCTGCTCCTGGATGCCGTGGTTGCCGATCACGTAGGCAACCTCATAGCCCTCGGCCACCCGCGCGATCTCGCGATGCACGACCGGCTCGGCCGCGGTCAGGCCCTTGGCCGCCTCGCCACTGCGCTGCACGGTTGTGACACCCTTCGCATCCAGCTGCAGGCGATGACCCTGTGCGCTTTCCAGCACGAAATCATCGGTGAAGGACAGCTCGCGCAGACGCTGGCGGATCACCACCTGGTGGCTCTCGACCGTGTCCGAGGTAGACGCAAGCCCATGCACCACGCCCACCTGCACGCCATGCAGCAGCGGCGCGCTGGCATCGGCCAACGGCTGCGGGCCATCGCCACGATCCAGCGTTGTCGAACCCGGCACGTAAGCGTCGGGCGCGAATCCGCCCTGCACGCGTACACCGGTCAGTTCCGCGCTGTCCTGCCAGCCGTCGCCATCACGATCATCGAACACGCTGCCGAACACCAGGCTGTCTTCCAGCAGCGGATCGGCGTCCATGCGCACTTCAGCGGTCGCCACGTTCGACAGCGGAGTGCCGTCATCGGCAGTGGCCACGGCCTGGTTGATGTGGTTGCCGGCACGCACGCCCGCACCGACACGCAGCAGGTAGGTGATGGTGGCACTGCGGCCCACGGCAATGTCGACCGCGCCGATGCGCAGCGGGGTCTGGCTGCCGCCCAGCGAGAACGCGCCGTCGTCGTCGGCCACGCGCATCGAGCCATCCACGTAGCTGAAGCCCGGCGGCGGTGTATCGACCACCACGCCGCCGCGCCAATGGCTGCTGCCGACGTTCTCGACCACCAACTGGTAGCGCACCAGGTCGCCGACTTTCACCAGGCGCGGGTTGGCGGACTTGGTGATGCGCAGCGCGAAGTCCGAAATCACCTTGTGCCGCGTTTCGCAGGTGGTGCACTCCGGCGGCGGCGAACCATCCGGGTACTGGCCACGCAGTCGGTTCAGCACCTCGGTGCGTGCCTCCTGGTTGACGATGGCCTGGTAGACGAATTCATGCTGTCCCAGCGGGGTACCGGTCGGCAGCGTGCAGACGATGTCGGTCCCCTGCTGCGCGCAGCCGGCCGGCAGCGTATCCACGCTCAGGCCTGCGTCGGGCGTATCCACCAGTTGCAACGGCTGCCGCAGCGAAGCACGCTCGACGGTGGCCCGCAGGGTATAGCGCAGCCGGTCACCCGGGCGCACTTCACTGCCACTGGCGGGACCGGACAGCTTTTCCAGCACCACGCGCGGCTCGGCCAGCACGTGCTCGGTACTGCAGGTGCCGATGCAGGTCGGGGTATCGCCACCACTGCCCAGCACCGCGTTGCGGACGCTGCCACTGGCCTGCGCATTGACCAGCGCGCGATAGCCCAGCGTGTAGGTGCCGGGTGCGGTTCCCGCAGGCAGCGTGCATACCAGCGGATTGCTGGCATTGCAGGTAAAGGAACCCGGCTGGGTCACCGACTGCAGGTCCAGGCCCGCACCCAGGGTATCGGTGAGGGTGAGCACATCGCTGGTCTGCGAGTTGGCGACCACCACCTCAACGCTGTAGTCCACTGCATCCCCCATGTTGACCGGCGATGCCGTGCTGGAGGACTTGCGGTAGGTGACCGTCGCCGCCAGCACCGGCGTGGTGGTGGTGCAGTCGGTGGTGCAGGTATTGGTACCGGTGCCGCTGCCAAGCACGGCATTGCTGACGCTGCCCTTGGCCTGTGCATTCACCGTTGCGGTGTAGTTGACCGTGTAGGTGCCCGGTGCGGTGGCGGCCGGCAACGTACACACCAGCGGATTGGCCGCATTGCAGGTGAAGCCGGTGCTGGCGGTGACTGATCCGAAGTCCAGGCCCTGCCCCATGTTGTCGGTCAGGCTGAACACAGTGGTGGTGCGCGAGCGGCTGACCACGGTGGTCAGGGTGTAGGCGATGCTGTCACCCACCTTGACCGGGCCGGCGGCGGCCGAGGTCTTGCGGTAATCGATCTGGCTGCCTGCCACCGGCGTAGTGGTATCGCAGTTGACGGTGCAGCTCGGGTTGTCACCGCCGCTGCCGAGCACCGCATTGGTCACCTGGCCGGTGGCCTGGGCGTTGACCACGGCGGTGTACGACAGGCTGTAGCTGCCCGGTGCGGTACCGGCCGGCAATGTGCACACCAACGGGTTGGCCGCATTGCAGGTGTAGGCGCCGGCACTGGTCACGCTGCCGAAATCCAGGCCGATGCCCAGCGTGTCGGTCAGCGTCACCACGTCGGTGGTGCGCGAGTCGGTTACCACCGTGGTCAAGGTGTAGGCCAGGCTGTCACCCACCGACACGGGGCCGGCACTGTTCACCGACTTGGCATAGCTCACGCCCGGCGTCGCCACCGGTGTGGTGGTATCGCAGTTGGTCGTGCACGAAGGTGTGTCGGGGCCGGTGCCGAGCACGGCATTGCGTACCGTGCCGCTGGCCTGCGCGTTGACCGTGGCGGTGTAACTCAGGCTGTAGGTACCCGGAACCGTGCCGGCGGGCAGCGTGCACACCAGCGGGTTGGCCGCATTGCAGGTAAAGATGCCCGCGCTGGTCACGCTGCTGAAATCGAGGCCGCTGCCCAGCGTATCGGTGAGGGTGACCACATCGGTGGTGCGCGAACGTGCAACGGTCACGCTGAGCGTATAGCCGATGCTGTCGCCCACCCGCACCGGTCCACCGGTGGAGGCCTGCTTGGCGTAGGTCACCTGCGGGCTGGCCAGTGGCGTGGTGGTATCACAGGCGCCGACACACGTCGGATTGTCAGGACCGCTCGGTACAACAGCATTGCGCACCTGGCCAACAGCCTGCGCATTGACGATGCCGGTATACGAGAACGCGTAGGTTCCCGGCACGGTGCCGGCTGGCAGCGTGCACACCAGCGGATTGCCGGGCACGCAGGTAAAGCCGCCGGCATTGGTCATGCTGCCGAAGTCCAGGCCAGTGCCCAGGGTGTCGGTCAGCGTGGTCACCGCGGTGGTGCGCGCATCGGCAACGACCACGCTCACTGTGTAGGCAACGCTGTCGCCCACCGCGACCGGGCCGGCCGTAGCGCTGGCCTTGGACACCGAAATGCGCGGCGCCGCCACCGGCGTGGTGGTGGTGCAGTTGCTGCTGCAGGTGGGAGTATCGGTACCGGTGCCCACCACCGCATTGACCACCTGGCCACTGGCCTGCGCGTTGACGGTGGCCGCATAGGTCAGGCTGTAGGTGCCCGGCACGGTGCCCGCTGGCAGCGTGCACACCAGCGGATTGGCTGCATTGCAGGTAAAGGCGCCGGCATTGGTCACGCTGCCGAAGTCCAGGCCGGTGCCGAGGGTATCGGTCAGGGTCAGCACGTCGCGGCTGTTGCCGTCGGCAATGGTGACATCGACGGTGTAGCTCACCGTCGCCCCCACCGCCACCGGACCGGTGGTGTTGGAGCGCTTTGCATAGCTCACCCGGGTAACCGGAACGGTCACATCGCTGCGGGTGCAGTGGTTGGCGTCGGTGCAGGCCTCGCCCGGTGCGGGCGGATTGCCACCGTTGAACGGATCGTAGCCACCACCGACGCTGGCGTGGTTGCGCAACAGGCCGCTTGCCGATGCGGACACGATCACAGGCAGGGTGAAGCTGCTGCTGTCACCAGGGGTGCCGGCTGCCGACAACACCTGGCTGCTGGTGCAGGTCACCGCCTGGCCGCTCGCAGTACAGCTCCAGCTGCCGCTGGTCAGGGTGCCGGTCCAGTTCGGCACAATGCCGGCCGGCAGCTGGTCACGCACGGTGATCGCACCTGCCGGTACGTTCGGCGGATTGCCGGTCGGCACATTGGTGGTGTTGCTGATCGTCAGCGTGTACTGGGTGCCAGCCTGGCCGTAGTTCCAGATGCCGCCGGTGGCATTGTTGCCCTTCACCACCTTCAGCGCGGGTGCGGTGATGGTGATCCGGTGGTCTTCCACTTCACCGTCATCGGCCACGCCGGTCGGTTGCTGGATCTGCGCCGCATTGGTCGCATAGCGCAGGCGCACGTAACTGGTACCCGCACTTACTGCGTGGGCACGGTCCAGCTCAGATTGGCGCCGCCGCCACTGCATGTGGCGATGTTGCTGCGCTCGCCCGTGTCGAATGTGCCGTTGCGGTTGAAGTCGATCCAGCCGGCCACGCTGCCGGTGCCCACACACGCCACCGACTGATTGATTGGGGTCCCGGCCTGCATCACCGTCAGCGCGTACGTCGTCGGCCAGGCGTTTTCTTCGTTGGGGTTGCCTGCGGGGAAGTTGTCGTCGCCCTTCGCATCGACGCTGTAGCTGCTGCGCTGTTCGGTATCGGGCCCAACGGTGCCGAGGAAGTCGGTCAGCGGCGGTGCCAGACCACCCGGTGTATAGCCGGCGGTATTGATGTTGGTGGGCGTGGCGTTGACCGGCAGGCCATCTGGCCGGAACTGCAGATCGTCCACCACGTGCATGGCATCGCCATAGCTCTGCGGCGCGTCGCCGAAGTCGGCGTACGGCACCAGCAGGCCGATGGCGATGGCGGTGGTGCCGCTGCCGCGCATCGAAAAGCCCATGTTCACCGCAAAGCTGCCCGGCGCATGCGCGGCATTGTCGAAATTGAGGAAGGTGACCGCAGCGGTGTTGTTGTCGTTGCCTGGTCCAAAGCGGACCACGCTGTTCGCACCGATCATCGACTTGGTGACGTTGTATGGGCCAGCACCGACGTTCTTGCGCACTTCGACCACGTTCCAGGTACCGCGCGCGGTGGCCTCGACGAACTCGCCGCTGTTGTTGATCGACTCGGCATCGGCCATCACCACGCCGCGCAGGCGGTAGGGCGTGCCGCCCAGCGTCGAGACGCAGTTGATCTCGAAAGACGATGTACCGCTGCTGCGCGATATCCCCGCGATCAGCTGATTGGCGCCGCCGGTACCACCGACGTTGTACAGGTCATCCAGACTGTCACCGCTGAAATTGCCTGGACGATAGCTCTGCAGGAGGCCACCACCGCTGATGTTGGCCAGGCTGCAGGTGACGTTGAGGTCGATGCCGGAGGCGATCGGCATGGAAATCGACGACGTGTCCCCGTTGTTCAGCGTCACCCCGTGCGTGCCCAGGTCGGTGCCGCCACCCCAGGTCAGCCACAGCACGGTGTTGCGGTACGGGCTGCTGCCGCCGGTCGCGTAGGCTGCAGCCCAGGCCAGCGATGGCAGCATCGCCGACAGCAGCAACAGCAGGCCCGCGGCCAGGCATCGTCCGGTCCGGCCGGGGCGTGCACTTTTTCCAGGATGAACGGATTCACCGCCCGCGCTGATGCGCGACGTCGTCGACTGCCACATGTCTGTTTTCCCCGTCGTCGGCCCGCCGAGGGCCGCTGCTCAGTGGATAGCCCGGGGGTCTTTCGATTTCCGTCCCGGCCTCACATGCACAGTTGTAGCAACCGCCCCCTCGGCCGTCGTGCACGGATCCGGCAGCCCGACCGCCCTTTCCGGCAATTCGTCACGCATTTTCGGAGCCCGGGCGAGATGCCTGGTGGACGCGCGCAACAAAAATGCCGCCGGGCCATGGGCTACCGGCGGCATTGAAGTGGAAGGGGAATCGCGCCGCGCGTGGCGGCCGCCGCGCTGCTACCAGGGCACGAAGAGCAGGATCAGCACGATCACCAGCAGCACTGCAGCGACGGTCAGCAGCACGTTGCGCTGGCGCCAGGAAGGCTTGGGGGTGCCGGGGGTATTCATGGGGGCGCTCCTAGGCAACCGTTGGGGACGCCACCAGACTGCCGAGTCCGGCTGCAGCAGCGCGTGCAGGTGATGTGCACCGCGAGTGCAGAGCCCGGCACCCTCCGCTCAATCGGCGGGACAGGCCATGAACAGCAGCTCCGCCGTAGATTCCTGTTCAATCGCGACGAATCCGAGGTTGCGATACAAGGCCACCGCGGCCACGTTGTCGCGATACACGCGCAGTGTCAGCCGCCGGACGCCTTCCTTCAGCGCCTGCCTGCTCAAGGATTGCATCAGCACACGCCCAAGGCCACGCCCGCGCGCCTGCGGAGAAACAATGATGCGACCGAGATGGGCGGTATCCGCTCCGGTCAGCCAGTACTGGCCGAAGCCAAGGCAGTTGTCCTGCGCGTCCAGCAATACCCAGCCAGGGCGGACTTCCAGTTCCAGGGCGTGGGCCAAGCGATCCGGCGCCAGCGGAAATGCGACGCCGGGCCCTGCCCATCGCTGGGTGGCCGCGGCCGAATCAAGCCAGCTGGCGATGGTCGCGTAGTGCAATGACTGCACAGGCTGCAGGTGCTCGGACATGATCATTGACGAGGGGATGTCACTCCGCACTCTAGCCCAGGGCAGCTACCAGCAAAGAAGGCAGGCCGTGACCCGCCCCGATCCGCGCTGCCACCTGCAAGCCGGAACCATGAGGACTTTCACGATCGGCTGTGGTGACCCCGGCCCGATTCGAACGGGCGACCTTCCCCTTAGGAGGGCCCTTCCACCTATCTATTAATCAATAGCTTAGAGGTGGCCGGGGACCGGCTCGGGGCCACTTCGCTCAAACGCCCCGCCGCAGCTGCTGCAGCCCTGCCCTCACCCGCGGTTTCTGCGGATCCCTCGCCTCGGGCTTGGTCGCTGCCGGCGGCTTGCGCGGCTCGAGCGCTTCTTTGACCCGCTCCAGCTCCGTTGTGCCCGCCTCGGCCAGACGCCGAACCTGCTGCAGCTGCTCTGGGGTGGGTGGCAATCCGGGTATCGGCGGCGGCAGTTCGGTGGGCGTACTGTCCACTAGCCGGGCTACCGCTTTCCGCAGCTTCAGCTCGGGGTAAAGCCTGGCCGCGCACCACCGCTCGGCATAGCGCTTGCCCTGCTGGATGTTGGCCGCACGCACGTCCTTGGTCTGCCACATCTTCCTGACGTCCATGTGCACGCGCGCACCGCCATCCTGGGATGGCGACACATGCGCGACCTGCCGACCGCTCCACCATAGCAACCAGCCGCCCCCCATCTGGACCCAACCAGAGGGTGGTGGCGCTGAGCGGAAACCTTGATAGCCGTGCGATAGAAGCATGGCCGGAAGGGTACGGCCGGACGTCTCAACCGCTGCGATTCGCTCAATCGTCAGTCTTAACCGCTCAGACTGGCCTACAGAGCACATCTCGCACTTCGCCATAGGAATCGACCTACAGCCGTATAGGCAATTATCTGATTGCTAGCCACCCGGCGCACTGAGATTGTTCGCGTGCTGTGCAGCACTACCCTACTCATGGAGAGACGGAAGTGAATTCGAAGCGAAACGATCGTAGAACTGCCCGCCCAACGTTGCGTCACCGATTACTGTGCGCATCTCTTCTTCTCATGTCAACCGGCGTTGCTCAAAATGCCTTCGCAGGCCAGTGGGTTCAAACTGGCCGCGTGCTCCTGCTAGATACCGAGGGTATCGCGCCTTACATCGTCTCGTGGACAAACACGTGCCAAGGCGGAGTGGAAGGACCCTCCGGCCTCTACACCTACGGGGATTGGGGTCCAGAGGGTCTTGGCTCGTGCCCGTCTGACGCGAACACGGGCTGGGCGCAAAATATGGGGGGAAGCTTTGGCTACTGCAGACCCGAACCCGAAAATCTTGGCGGGGGCTACTCCTGCACCGAGTACTCGCACACATTCGGCGGCCAAACTTACACGGGAGCAATTCCGGCAACGTGTAACGTGCCTGGGACCTACGCCATCAGCTACATGCGGCGCGCGGAACTCGTTTACTCCGGCAACGGAAACATGCCCAATGACTACTACGACCGGACCAACGAAGTCTCTGCCGAGTTCTACTGCCAGCAGTAGGCTGAAGCAGGACGCCTGACCGATTCAGAACCAACAGTCCCCGCGCAAGCGGGGACAATTGCCTATAGCCCCCGGCAATTTCATATGGCTCCGAGGTCCTTCACGACGGCTTGGTTCTTCTGCAGGAACCCAGCCAGCAGCCGCCCCCCAGCCACCTGACGTCCCTCCTGATTATTGAGCCAAGCAGCTTGGCTCTTTCCTGCTGCGAGCAAATCAGCTGCGGCGAAGCTGTCCGGCCTACCTGCCAACGGCTCTCCGGGCGAAGCCAAGCCCCCATCCAATGGTTGCACCACAGTTCTGCGGGAACTGTCGCTCGTGGCATAGGCCGTGGCCACCATCCGGCCGTTCTTGGGCGACCAGCCTCCAAGCACCAACTCGGTCCCGAGCTTCTCTAGCGGAAGACTCGCCTCGGCTACCGCCTTCTCGTAGTTCGGCCAAAGCTGGTCAATGACCAGACCTAGCTCTGCGGAGAGTTGCTCCATCGTGAAGTCGGCGCGGGAACTGGCCTGCCAACTCGTAGATGCGGAGGAAGAACTGGGTAGAGCCGCGCGTGGCCAGCACCAGGTTGTGCTGAGGGATCAGCAACAGCTTTGCACCTGCCGAATGAGCACCCGTGCGGGCATCTTCAGCCAAGGTATCCACCGCGACAACGAGGTAGTACTGACCCACCCCGCACCCGACAACCTAGCCGATGCCTGGCGACAGCTTCTTCCCACCATTGCCGCCAAGCATATGAATGACAGTAGCGCTCTCTTCACCGCAGCCTTTCAGCAGTCTCTAACCGTTTTGACCGAGCAAATGGGCGAAGTCCGTGGCCGCTAAGCAACTCAGGGATGGGCCGGGGCGGCGCTACTCAGGCGCCTCCGGGCTGAGCGGCCTTCGGCCCTGGATCCGGCAGGGCCATAATGCCCGACCTACCGGGTCGACACCATTGGGCAACCACACGCCGATGCCTGGGAATTACCCTACGGGGCACGCTCGTGTTCGCAGAGCCACCGCTGATCACATTAACTTTTTCTCAACATATATAGACACGCGCAGTGTTCATATCGCACACCCATTGCTGATACCCTCGAAGGCGGGGATCCATCAGCAAAGGAGATGCATGATGTCTGTTACGTGCAGTAAGAAATCGGCTTTTATGGCCGCAGGGTTAGCACTTTCTTTGGCATTCGCCAGCACTGCAAGTTCGCAACAATCACAAAACAAAGATGAAAGACCGCTCCCCTCAGTGGCGGAGAGTACGACGATTTTCCGTCAACTCGAGCCTGAGCTACAACGTTTTGTCGATAGGCAACCGCGACTTCCCGGCCAAGAAAAGCATGTATTCGTCAGAATCACTCCCGACCTTTCCACAGGCATCGTCTGGATAGATCTAGATTCGGGCTATACCCCTAAAGGACAAACAGAGTTCAGTGAAGAATTCGGCGATAAATTAGGCGAAGTAGAAGCGGAGCTTTACGAGTACCTGTCCGGAACTGTCGGATTCAAGTACGTTATTGCACGAATTGGGGGTAAAACGATCAACGAAATTTTCCCACCAGAGCGCCTACTAAAGCGCAAGGACCAGCGCAGCACCCGCGCCGCGAGTGGCCCTTTACCAGGTCTGGTTCTGATCAATCCAGGCCACGGCAAGTACTTCCACCATGGCGAGAATGTGTGGAAGTACGAGCGCCCCACCCCCTACGCCGGCACCACGAACGTCTACGAGGACGACGTCACACCGCAATACGCCTCGACTCTAGATACGTACCTAACCTCCCGCAGTTACATGTACGCAACCGACGTTCGCCATACCCGTGACATCTTGATGCCTTTCATCGAGCCGGAGAGCAACCTTCCATGGAAGGATCTGGCCGCCCGCTATTACATCAAGTCATTACTGCCAAACGAAGGCCCCAAGATCTGGAATTTGTATCCCAACGGGAAACCCGGCAATGAAAATCTTCGAGAATATGACGAAGACGTGATGGCTCGAGCGAAGTATGCCAACCACATCAATGCCGAAACTTTCATCTCACTACATACCAACGCAGCCGGACCGACGGCACGCGGGGCACTGGTGATGACTCAGTTAGATGACCCATCATCTGTGCAGCTTTCCAACAACATCCTCTGCTACATGAAAGAACAGATTAATGCGCTGGAGAACTACTCGGACTTCGTCATCAGGCCAGCCCTCGTCAATGGCAGTAACAAAGCAGAAGTGCGTGATCCCGAGATGCCAACCGCACTGATCGAGGTAGCATTCCACAGCAACACCGAAGACGCCGCGGCACTTCAAGACTCGGCGTTCCGCTCAGCGGCCATGAAAGGGGTGGAAAAGGGCTACCGCACGTTCAAGAAGGGTGAGACCGATTGCCGGCCACTGACGATCACCAATGTGCCGGCAGTCACTGGGCCACCCCGCAGAGACATCCCTTACACCGTGCAGTTTGTAGGGTCTCCTACCTATCCGCTCTACCTTCGCAGCAAAGTTGTGACCTGCCCGCCAAACTATCTTTGTAGCCAGAACTCTACGCAGTATGTTTCCCCTGGAAGCGCGCCAGGCACGCTTAATGCCGTGGCCCGCTGCACCACCGCTTACCCAGTTTCAGGCAGCGTCATCGTGCTGGACCGCTACTTGGAAGACAGTGATGGCGTAAAGAGCCCGATGGTTCGCACCTCGATTACCTGCGTGTAACTAGCCGTATAGATCAGCCTGTTCTCTCTACTTGAGCCCGTCCAGCTGATCGATAGATCCCGAAGGCGCCCTCTACCGCCTTCGGGGTCTTGGGCCGCTTCTTGCCCGGATCGTGGGCGTAGAGTGCAGCGAACTCCTGCAGCGACACGGTGGCGCCGGTCATGCGGACCAGCTTCTGGTAAGCGGCTTCGATCTGGGCGGAATAGCACATGGCCGCAATCTGGCCGCAGAGGGTGGCGTACTTCGCGGTCCAAGCGGCCCACACGGTTTCGCCCAGCTCCACGGTGGCGAACACCAGCGCCGGCGCCTGTGCGCCATCAGTCGGCATGCCCTCCACCGAGGCGGCCACCGAGTTGCGCAGGAACCCTGTGTCGACCGGCATCCTGCCGCCCTGACCCTCCGGGGTGCTGGCCGCCTCCATCAGCTTCGTTGCCCACTCTCGGAAGATGGCGCCCTGAATGACTTTGGCCTTCTCAGTGAAGGCACGTACCTGAGCGCCGAACTTACTGGCCACGCTTCACCTCCGCCACCATGTCGACCCGGTAGTGCTTCGTGCAGCCGCACCCGATGATTTCCTCCGCCCCCGCGCCCAGCGACGTGTCGCCAGGGAAGCGCAGCAGCGCGCCGCTCGGGGTCTGGAACGGCACACCGAAGGGGCGCGCCTGATTGTTCATTGCCTGATGACTGTGCCGGGTCCGGTCGTCGCCCGTGGCTGACCAAGTCCCCGTCACGTTTTCGGGCACCAGTCGCCCCGCCTCGACCGGCTGCCGGAACGCATCCTCGCGCCCAGCGTTCATAGCGGCGATCGACTCCGTGCGGGCGATCATCTCGCCGCGCAGCGCCAGCAGCCTGTCCGCATAGCGCGCAGCGATCTTCTCGGTGTCTGCCGGTGCCACCGGCTGGCCCACGTGACGATCCCATCCAGGCGCTTGTCGCGGCGATTGCCGCCGAAGTGCTGCGCCATCTGAACCGGATCACCGCTGGCCAGCTGCTGCCGAACGTTGACAACGAACTGCGCCTGTTGCGCGGTGAGCCCGACTACGCCACCGGTGCGGCGCCCGGTCTCCCCTACCCGCTCCGCTTGTAGCCGCGCACAAGGACACGTTGTCCGACTGGTCCGCCTCGGATGACAAACAGCTGGAATCGGCGGCAGCCTACACCGGCTGCGGCGCACCTTCTGCGCCCACTGGTCATGGCCGGGGTGCCGTTGCGACGGGTGCAGATCCTGGCCGGGCACGCTGATTACGCCACGACCGAGAAGTACTACGCCCATCTGACGCCTGAAGGCGACGATGGCGCAGTGGCAAAGCTCAAGTACTGAGCGGGACCGCTGGGACCAAATCCTGTGAATATCCGGGAAACAGTGGGAAATGCCCGCCGCTGCGGCTGCCCAACTTATTGATTGTGGTGACCCCGGCCCGATTCGAACGGGCGACCTTCCCCTTAGGAGGGGGACGCTCTATCCAGCTGAGCTACGGGGCCATCGGCAGCGGCAAAGGATACCGTGTCCAGCTGAATGGACCAAGCGGAGGATGTTCTGCACGGGATTCAGAGTAGATATGCTGGCCCGCCGCGACCCGTTGTGAACTGGATGTCCGACGTCTGGCGAACGCTCTCCACCCTTGGCGACAGCCGCTGGCTGCTGCCGATGGCGCTGGTGCTGCTGTTTACCCTGCCACCCACCGACAGGGCTTTGAAATTCCGGTGGCTGATCGCCATCGTGCTTACTGCGACCGTGACGCTCGTTTCCAAGCTGGCTTTCATGGGTTGGGGGGTGGGCATCAAGAGCCTGCATTTCACCGGTTTTTCAGGACATGCGGCCATGTCCAGCGTTGTCTATCCTGTTGTGGGTGCGATTCTGGCAGGCCCCAACCGCGCCCACCGACGAATCGGCCTGGCGGCGGGATGCGCTCTTGCAGCGGCGATTGCCTGGTCACGAATTCCATTGCATGCCCACAGTTTGTCCGAGATCGTTGCCGGGCTGACGCTAGGGCTGGCCTGCGGTGCATGGGCAATGCGCATCACACCGCCATCGGGCCGGCCCAGGGCCATTGTTGTACTGGCCGCCATGGTCGCCGGAGTGATCCTGCCCGTCAGCCTGCCGGACATACACACGCATCAGTTGGTCATCGCACTGGCGAAGTTCGTCTCGGGCAGGGTGGAAATCTTCGAACACTTCTGAATTCCGCGAACCAGGCTTCACAACCGCTTCACATTCCTTGACAGGGCAAATGAATAGCAGCCAACATAGCGGTGGAAAAATTTCCCTCACGGAGTAGGAGACCCCGTAGATGAAGAAGATGATTGCCGCCCTGGCCCTGCTGGGCCTGTCCTCGCCGGTGTTCGCTCAGGAAGCTCCGGTCGCCGCTGAAACCAGTGCCGAAGTTGCTGGTGCTGAAGCTGCTGGCGCTGCCGCCACCGGCACCCTGACCACTGCAGCGACCGTGGGCCTCGGCATTGCCGCCGCCGGCGTGCTGTACAGCGTTGCTGCGGACAGCAGCAAGGATGACGCGGGCAACAATGGCGGTACCGGCACCACCAACCCGCCGACCGGCACCACCGGTACGACCGGCACCACCGGCACCACCGGCACGAACTGATCGGTCCGCCGAAGCAGTACCCCGCCCTCGCCGGGCGACGTTCGGCGAGGGTTTTTTCATGCCCGTTCGGGCCAGGAACAGATTTCGATGGACTGCAAGCGTTTCGTAGCCACAATGACGGTGGCACTCACCCTGACCGGCTGCATGTGGGCTCCAGGCCAGCACCTTCGCTCGAGCACCTTCGCTCGCGATGATCAGCCCATCGGCAATGACCAGATCGATCTGATTCCAATCACGCCGAAGTTGATCGCCATGGAGCGTGCCAGCCGTGATATCGCGGCCCTCCCCGCCGCCCTGGTCCAGTATCAACCGGGCCCATATCGCATTGGCGCCGGCGACATCCTCTACATCACGGTCTGGGATCATCCGGAACTGACGGTGCCGGCAGGCCCCCAGCAACAGCTCAACGCTGCCGGTCGCCTCGTGCAGTCCGACGGCACGCTGTTCTATCCCTATATCGGCAAGATCGCCGCCACGGGCAAGACGCCCGGCGAACTTCGCGAAGAAATCTCCAGCAAACTGGCTCGCTACATCGAAGCGCCGCAGGTCGACGTTTCCATGCTGACCTACGCCAGCCAGCGCGTATGGGTGACCGGCGCCTCGCGCCAGGCCGCCACCGTTCCGCTGACGGTAACCCCGCTGACGATGGGCGATGCCATCAGCCAGGCGGGCCTGGACCCGGCGCAGGCCGATCTGTCGGGCATCCGCCTGACGCGGGATGGCACCACCTATACCATCGACCTCGATCGGCTCGGTCGCAATGGCGGCGGTGACACCAACGTGTTCCTCAAGGCCGGGGACCACATCTATGTGCCCTACCTCGACCACAAGGAAGTCTTCGTGGTCGGTGAAGTAAACCAGCCCGGCGCAATGAATTTCAAGACGGGCGAAATTTCCCTGAGCCAGGCACTTGGGCGCGCGCGCGGCCTGCTGCAGACCACCTCCAACGGCAACGCTGTCTACGTGATCCGCGGATCGAACGACCTGCAGAGCACCCCGTCGCAGGTGTTCCACCTGGAGGCCAAGTCCCCGACCGCATTTGCCGTTGCCAGCCAGTTTGACCTGCAGCCAGGCGACGTCGTGTTTGTCGGTGCCGCTGGCGTGACCCGGTGGAGCAGGTTCGTGAACCAGCTGCTGCCGTTCACCTCCATCATCAGCAACGCCGCCAGCGCGCGCAGCGACCTGGACAAGTAAGGTGGCCCGCACCATGAGCAGGATCGCTCAGGCGGCTACCCGACACGCAATCCGCCAGCGCCATGTGGCGCTGGCCCTGCTTGCCCTCGTCGCCGCAACCAGTTGCGGCGTTGTGGGCAAGACCAGCGTCAAGTCGGTCCAGATCGCACTGCAGGGCAAGCCTGACGTAGAGCCCACGGCAGCGCAGGTTGCGGCCAATCGCTACCCGCAGATCAAGGTCGTCGGCCCAGCGGGCGGCGCGGTGCTGGTACTCGGCAACATCGATTCCGGGCGCCAAGCCTGGTACAGCTCCGAGCGAAGCATCGTCTTTCTCAGGGATGGCATCGTCGTGGGGACCCACCGCAGCACCCCCGAACTGCAGGACATGACCATTGAAGGGGAGTCTCCCTTCCACGCCCTGCATCGGATAACAGACGGCACGACCGTGCAGCGGCGCTACGACGCCATGCCTGGTTACAGGTACGGAATGAACGTCACCGGCACCTTGGCCACCCTGGGCAGGGAAAAGGTCCGGATACTGGAGAGCGATCGCGACCTGCTGCATGTCCGCGAACGGCTTTCAGGCAACGGATGGAAACGGGACAACCACTACTGGGTCGATCCTGCCAACGGATTCATCTGGAAGAGCATCCAGGCCATCGCGCCCGACACCAGCCTGGAAGTTGTCCAGCTCAAGCCCTACTCGCAGGACCTGCAGAACCGATGACAGTGCGATCGACTCTCCTTGCGCTGGCACTGGCCCTGACCTTCCATGCCCACGCCTCATCGCCGATCGGCGTCGAGACGGCTGGCCATGTCCGCAATCCCGGCGCGCACACTCTCCCTGCGGGGGCTCGCCTCAGCGCGGCCGCACTCGCAGCAGCTCCGGATGCAGAGGCCTACATGCTGGGCGCGGCGCTGCTTCGGCAACGCTCACTGCTGCCCCAGACCCGTCTGAAAGCGGGCCTGCTCTTCGACCTCGAAACGCTCGCCTCTCAGGAGGATGCACCGGAGCTTGCCGACGCGGCTGCACAGTTGGCGCGCGAACTCGGCGACCTGCCAGTGACCGGGCGCGAGTCGCAGCTGCTTGATCCGCGTCGACTGGAAGCCAGTTCCGCGGAAAACCGGCCCTCGCTTGAGGGCGACCGCCTTGTCTATCCCGGCCGACCCGATACCGTGCAGGTTGTTGGCGCGGTAGTTCAGCCGTGCAGGCTCAAACATCAATTCACGCTCGACGCGCGGAGCTACCGCAGCGCCTGCCCGATCCTGCCCGCCGCAAGCCGGGATGATCTCTACATCATCCAGCCCGACGGCAAGGTACAGCAGCTCGGCGTGGCGCTGTGGAACCGCAGCGCGCCCATGCACCTGGCACCTGGCGCCGTGATCTACGTGCCATTGAGCGCGACGAAGATCCGCGCCATCGCCCCCGATGTCAACGAGGACGCCGTGCGCTTCCTTGCCACCCAGGTGCTGGATGCACCCGGAGTTTCATACTGATGCGCCATCGCTCCATCCCACTGGCACGCGCCAGCGTTGCCCTTCTCAGCCTGGGCGTCAGCGCCGCATTGCAGGCACAGACCGCCCCTGCGCCCACCGCGAGCGATTGGGGCGGCGTTGGCCTGCTGCAGACACCGACCGCGCGCATGGCCGACGACGGCGATGTGAGCTTCACCGCAAGCCACACCTCGCCCTACAGTCGCTACAACGTGGTGATGCAGCCCCTTCCGTGGATTGAAGGTGCATTCCGGTACGTTTCGGTGGCAAACCGACGCTACGGCCCGGAATGGCTGAGCGGACAACAGAACTACAAGGACAAATCGATCGATCTGAAGGTCCGGCTGTGGCAGGAAAGCCGATGGGCACCTGAGCTTTCCGCAGGCTTCCGCGATATCGGCGGCACCGGCCTGTTCTCCAGCGAATACCTGGTTGCAAGCAAGCGGTTCGGACCTATCGATGCAAGCCTCGGCCTCGCCACCGGCTACATCGGCAATCGAGGCGATTTCTCGAACCCGCTTCGGGTGATCAGCGACCGCTTTGAAGGGCGCCCGCGCGCGCAAGGCACCGGCAACTTCAACAGCAAGGGCATGTTCCGCGGCCCCGTCGGCATCTTCGGCGGCATCGCCTACCAGACACCTTGGGAACCCCTGCAGCTGAAGCTTGAGTACGACGGCAACGACTACAAGCACGAACCGCAGAACAACAATCAAACGCAGAGGAGCCCGATCAACCTGGGCGCAAGCTATGCACTGAATCACAACGTGCAGCTGCATCTTGGCTGGGAGCGTGGTGACACGGCCATGTTCGGCATCACCCTGCGCGGCAATGTGGCGCAGGCGAAGTCCACGCCCAAGTTGTTGGATCCTCCCCCGGTCGCACGCGCATCAGCGACGCCGCCGGCACAGTCAATGGATGACATCGACTGGCCCACGTTGAGCCGCACCCTGGAAGACAACGCCGGTCTTCGCGTCACGGGCATCAGCCGACGCGGGTCGGAAGTCATCGTCAGTGGAGAACAGCGCCGGTTCTACTACCCGGCACAGGGCATCGGCCGCGCGGCACGCATTCTTGATGCAGAACTGCCTTCCGATACGACGTGGTTCACGATCCAGAACACCCGCTTGGGTGTACCCGTTGTCGAAAGCAGCATCGAGCGCAGCACCTTCAACAGCTACCTCGACAATCGCACCCCACTGAACGAGTTGGCGGGCCATATCGAACAGGCATCGCCTGCACAGCAGCGCCGTGAGAGCCTGTATACGGCGCCACTTCGGCGCTATGACGGCGCCTTCAACATCGGATACCAGCAGCAGCTGGGCGGTCCGGATGGCTTCTTCCTGTTCCAGGTTGCAGGCACGTACTCGGCCAATTTCCACTTCACGCGCAACACCTGGCTTAGCGGAACCGCCAGCTACAACGCGTACAACAACTACGACCGTTTCCGCTACGACGCGCCGAGCAACCTGCCCCGCGTCCGCACCAACATCCGTCGCTACCTGACCACCGAAGACCTGACCCTGACCAACCTGCAGTTGACCAGCAATCATCAGCTGGGCAAGGACCTGTACGGCTCCGCCTATGCCGGGCTGTTCGAGGCCATGTATGGCGGCGTGGGCGGTGAGATCCTCTACCGCCCGCTCAATGAACGCTGGGCGGTGGGTGCCGAGTTGAACTGGGTGAAGCAACGCGATTTCGATCAGCGCTTCAGCTTCCGTGACTACAGCACCACCACCGGCCACGCCAGCTTCTACTATCAATGGGGCGATGAGCACAAGATCACCAGCATGATCAGTGCCGGCCGCTACCTGGCCAAGGACTGGGGCGCCACGGTTTCGGTCGCACGCGCCTTCGACAACGGCGTGAACATGGGGGCATACGCCACCAAGACCGACGCTTCCTCCAAGGACTTTGGCGAAGGCAGTTTCGACAAGGGCATCTTCATCTCGATCCCCTTCGACTTCCTGCTGCCTCGTTCGACACGCGCGCGTGCGACGTTCGCCTGGAATCCGCTGTATCGAGATGGCGGTGCACGCCTGAGCCGAAACTATGCGCTGTACCAGCTGACGTCGGAGCGGGATCCGGACTTCTTCTTCGACAATCTGGACAGAATCGACGACTGAAGGGTACCCGCCCCGTTCGACAGAGAACCCAGAAAGGGCCGGTTGCCAGCGCAGCCGGCCCTTCTCGTTTGCCTGCGTTGACCAAGCACCCTGCAGCCAAAAGAAAGGGCCGGTTGCGCGAGCAACCAGCCCTTTCTGTCTTGCGGGAGAAGGCTCTTCACCCAACCCGCCCAGCAGCAATCACTTCTCGTTTGAGGCGTACTCGTAATAGCCGTAGCTGTAGTAGCCCGTCGCACGCTTCTCGACGGCGTTGAAGATTGCGCCCTTCACCTTTACGCCATTCTGCTCGAAGCGCTTCATCGAGAGCTCGATCTCCTTCGGCTGGTTCACGCCGAATCGGGTCACCATCAAGGTAGAGCCGGCATGGTTGGCCACAATGGCAGCGTCGGTGACAGCAAGAATCGGCGGCGTATCGACGATCACCAGGTCGTATTCCTTGGCCAGGTCTTCCAGCAGCTGCAGGAACCGCGGGTGCATCAGCAGCTCGGACGGGTTCGGCGGGATATCACCCCGGGTGATGTAATGCATGCCCTCCAGGCCCGCGACGGTATGGATGGCATCCTGCAGAGTCACCTTACCGGCCAGCACGTCAGACAGACCACCCGTATGCGATACGCCCAGCACCTTGTGCAGGGTGCCCTTTCGCATATCAACGTCGATGACAAGAACCTTCTGGCCCGCCTGGGCGACCACGGCCGCCAGGTTCGCCGAAATGAAGGTCTTGCCAACACCGGGCCGCGGCCCCGAGATGGCCAGAATATTGTTCTTGGCCTCGAGCATCGCAAAGTGCAGGCTTGTGCGGAGGCTGCGCAATGCTTCCACTGCCAGGTCTGCAGGCTCGGCGGCAGCCAGAAGGTGGGAGCGCCCATCTGCCACCACGCGCTTCTTGCCACCCTTGCCCTTCTGAACCCTCAGAAGATTGCGTGAGTTGCTGAGCGGAATGGCTGCATACACCGGCAGGCCCAGCTCTTCGATCTGTGCCGGATCTTCCACGCCAGGATTGAGCATGCGCAGAAGGAACACGGCAGCCGTGGACAGGAATGCGCCCAGCAGGAACGACACAAGAACGATCAACGACTTGCGAGGCTTCACCGGCTTGCTGATATCGACGATCGCATCGTCCACGATCCGGACGTTGCCCACCGTGCCAGCCCGCGCAACATCCAACTGCTGCGCCTGGTTCAACAGCGCAGTGTAAAGCTCGTTGCTGACCTGGAGATCCCGGGTATGTCGCAGCAGCTCCTGCTGCGTATCAGGCAGAGCGCTGACCTCACGACGGAAACCACTCTTGCGCGCCTCAAGCTCGCCGATCTGGTTGAGCATCGCACGGTAGGCGGGATGCTCACGCGTGAAGCTGCGATCCATCTCCGCCTGCTTCAGGCGCAGCTGCTGGATGCTTGCCTCAACGGCAACCTCCTGCTCGAGCAGCCCCTTGGTCTGCATCGTGATGTCGACGGAATTTGAACGGGACTGGTAGGCCGCCATGGCCGCCTGCGCATCCTCAACCTGCTTGCGAACGGTTGGCAGCTGATCCTTCACAAAGGCGAGCTGCGTTGCCGCCTCAGCAGAGCCACGGTCGACATTCTGCCGAACGTACGCTTCGGCAATGTTCTGCACCAGCGCCTGGGCTCGATCCGCATCGGTGTCTTCATAGCTGACGCGCAGGATGCCGGAGTCCTTGCCCTGTTCGGATGCACGGATGTCTTCCTGCAACCCTGCGATGACGTCAAGGCGGCGCTGCTTGGCCAGCTTGAAGCGCATTCCCGGATTGGCGCTCAGGCTCGCCACTTCAATCTTGATCCCGCGCGCCTCGAAAGGCATGCCGACCTTACCGGCAAGGATCACCTCGCCCTCGTCATCGAGAAGCGAGTACTCCCCGGCATTGTCACCTGCGACAAGAGTCATCGGTTCGTCAAGCAACCGAGCAGGAACGTCCAGGCGATGAATCTTCAGCTCATCACCACCCCAGCCATAGCGGGAAAGCCCCAGAACGGGAGCCGCCACCTCGTTTTCAGCTTCACCCGAGAAGCGGCGCGCAATCAGCCCACCCACCAACGGGAAACGCACGGGCTCGACGACCGTCTCGAGCTGCATCTTGTCAACCGCGGTACCGACAATCGTACGCGACGTCAGCAGCGCAACTTCCGTAGTGGACGCAGTGCTGCCACCGCCCCCCAAAGAGGTCAGATCCGAAAGACCCGGAATGGTGGGCATCTTCGACTCGACCTGCACCGTGGCCTCGGCCCGATACACCGGTGGCGTCAAGATGGCGTAGGCAGCACCAACCAGCACGAACAGGAAGGTCGTGCCCAGAATCCACCATTTGCGATCAATGAGTACGCCCAGCAGATCCCGCAGGTCAATCTCGTCGTCTTCGCGGGTGGGCCGCGCACTGGTTTCCTTGGTCATAGCATCCGTTTCTTGAAAACACCGCACCAGCGCGGCAATTACTTGATATGGCTTGCCCAGCGGGCGACGCCCTGCTCGATCAAACCGTAGACGTGTTCAAACGCGATCCGCTGCTGGCGATAGGGGTCGGGGATCTCTGCCTTCCCATCCCAATGGCCCAGCAGGAATGTCTTGCCGCTCACCTGGGGAACCTCACGGGCAATTCTCGCCACATGGGACTGCTCCATCACCAGCACCAGGTCGGCCGCCGACAACACAGACGGTGTCGCCAGACGCCCTCGATGGGAGCCAGGATCATGCCCCTTCTCCCGAAGCAACTCTCCTGCGGTCTCATCTATCGGCCGACCGACCAATGCCTGAAGCCCTGCGGAGGAGACATGCACCCCAGCGCGATCCCGAAGCTGGTGCCGCATGAGAATCTCTGCGGTTGGGCTTCGGCAGATGTTTCCGATGCAGACCAACAGCACCTTGTTGAACATGAGCCAATCCTCTGGCGGTCGACATGAAGTACGTACGCCAGCCACCCACGCTTCGCATACGAAAGTTAGCCAACCAGTATACCTGCATCAACGTGCCACCCAGCTCAACCGAGCGACGCACCCCAGCTCCTGACACTCCCAAAACCGGACCTGTGTCACGACAGGGTGAAGGTTCTGTTATCATCGTGTGATCGATTGTAACAGCTAACTGGTTGGACTGACCGCCGGATCGGCGCCGCCAGCCCCCGGGCAGCGAGGCGATTGCTGGATGCACAGATCCTCAACAAGGAAGAAATCGACATGTCTTACGTGCCCGCCCGGCACCATGCCGGACTTTGGAACACCTCAGGAAGCAGGTTTGGACCCGCACTGGGCCTCGCCCTGAGGATCGGAGATCCCGTCGTTCTGGTAGCAGCCGCACTGGCGGCCCATGCACTGAGATTCGGCGAACTGCAGATGCCGATGAACTATGTCCGGCTGGTCGCCATCACGCTGCTTTTCGCACTTCTCGTCCTTGGATCGTCATCATTGTACGAGAGCTGGCGCGGGCGCAGCTTGCTCGCGGAGTTTGGCCAGGTCCTGATGAAGCTTGCCGTGATCTTCGGCGGCCTTCTCGCCTACTCCACTGCCATCCAGGTGACCGATGAGCTTTCACGGATCTGGCTTGCTGCCTGGTTTGGATTGAGCCTGGCTGGCGCATTTGCCCTCCGAATTGGCGTTCGCACCATAGCCGGCTGGATCCGAGCCCGGGGCGCAGATTTGCGAAGTGCCGTCATCGTGGGCGCCACCCCCGATTCGCAGCACATCGTCAGTTCCCTGAGGTCGGCGACCTGGGCAGGCATCGACGTGCGCGGCTGGTTTGCAACACCATCTGATCGCGGCAGTGTTCAGCACGCAAGCAAACTGGGAGAGCTGGACGGGCTCGGCGCCTATGTGGAGGCCAATCATATCGATCAGGTCTGGATTGCGCTCCCGATGCGCGATGAAGACAACATTGCGATTGCCCTGAATCAGCTGCAGCACTCAACGGCCGACATCAAATTCGTGCCCGACATGTTCGGACTGCACCTGCTGAATCACTCCGTCGAACAAGTTGCCGGCCTTCCCGTCATCAATCTTCAGCAGACCCCACTTCAAGGCGGCGCCCGTCTGATCAAGGCACTGGAAGACCGCATCCTTGCCGGCCTCATCCTGCTCATGATCTCCCCGATCATGCTGGCGATTGCCGTCGCAGTGAAGCTCAGCTCCCCAGGTCCAGTCTTCTATCGGCAGGAACGGATGAGCTGGAACAACAAGACGTTCTGGATGCTGAAGTTCCGCTCGATGCCAGTTGACGCAGAAGGCGCGTCTGGGGCGGTTTGGGCCAAGGCCGGCGAGAATCGCGCCACTCGCGCAGGAAGCTTCCTGCGCAGGACAAGCCTTGATGAGCTACCGCAGTTCATCAACGTCCTGCTGGGCGACATGTCGATTGTTGGCCCGAGGCCGGAACGGCCGGTATTCGTGCACAAGTTCAAGCACGAGATTCCGTCCTACATGAAGAAGCACATGGTCAAGGCAGGCATCACCGGCTGGGCGCAGGTCAACGGCTGGCGGGGTTCTACCGATCTTCACAAACGCATTGAATGTGATCTCTTTTACATTGAAAACTGGTCACTTTCGTTTGACCTGAAGATTGTCGTCATGACTCTGTTCAAGGGATTTCTCAACAAAAACGCATACTAAATCTCCACCGCGAGCTAGTGCAGAGCAGACCTGAGCACGAGGCAATGTCGCGACCAATATCCCAGCTTGCGGCCATTCGCAAGACGCAAGAAGAACACTGTGAGCAGCCCACCCCGCACCTCCAAGCCCCCTCCGCTGACAGCCGCAATTCAGATCTGCCTCCTGTGGGGCGGCTCGCTGACGGGAGCAGGACTGGCCTTCCTTACCCAGGTCGTGCTCGGCAGACATATGGGGCCAGGCGACTATGGCATCTTCAGCAATGCACTTGCGCAATGCATGTTGCTATCGCAGGTAGCCGGGCTTGGCATCCAAACCTTCTGGCTCAGTGTTTATGGCAGAGAAGGGCGTCAGGGCGCGAGATGGATTCCCGGCTGCCTGAAACTCCTTGCAGTATCCTCGACGCTGGCAGTGCTCACGCTACTCCTCACCGCAGCCCTTGGTCCAGGCTCCCACCGCACAGCTGAAACACTCGTTTTAATGGCGCCAAGCATTTTGGGCTTCGCGGCAGTCGAGCTCGTGGCGACCAAGCTCCAGCTTGAGGAACGATTCGCATCGGTCGCAGCATGGCAAATGCTTCATCACGGGCTGAGATTCGCCCTCATCCTCCCCATCGTGATGACTGCCACTGGCGACATCCTCCTTGAGACCAGCGCAGCGTACTCGCTGGCAGCAGTGATCATTGTTGCTGTCGCAATCCAGCAGCTACGCCGGATGCAGCGCAAAGATTTTGAACCACTTGGGCACCACTACGACCGGGCACTCAAGGACACAGGCGAAGCGCCTAGCATGCTGAGGACCCTCGCACACGTATGGCCCTATGGCGCTGACACGCTTCTCTACCTTGCCTACTTCCAATGCAGCAATATTCTGCTGCTGTATCTCGCAGGGGATCGCGACGCAGGCATATATTTTGCCGCTTTTACGATAATGAATGCAGCGTACCTTTTGCCGACGACGCTTTACACCAAGTTTCTCCTGTCAAAGTTCCATCGATGGGCTCATCATGATCAGGCCAAGCTGCTCAGTGCACTCAAGACCGGAGGCACCTCGATGCTGGCGGCCGGAACCGCATGTGGACTTGCCATCTGGCTCGCCAGCGACCTCATCATCAACATCCTGTATGGCTCAGGGTTCCAGGACGCCAAGCCCGTGCTCGCCACCCTGGCGATCTGCGCCCCGATTCGCTTCGTTAGTACCAGTATCGGTGCAATTTTAACCACAGGGTCCCAAATGCGAATGCGCGTGATAATCAAATCACTCTGCGCCGCCCTCTGTGTGGCCCTCAACATGCTACTTATCCCGGAGCACGGTGCGATTGGAGCTGCGATTGCCACCCTCGGCACCGAGGTTGGGCTACTACTGCTCTTCTCGATTACCATCTACTTTCGGCGCACCGCTATTTTCAGAAGTGCGCGTACTGAGCATGCGCATTGACCTAAATAGAATGAAATCCTGACAGGAACTACAGTGGAAACAAGGAATCCAGCCATCTCAGTCATTATGGCTGAATTTAATACAGACCCAGGACACCTTGAGGCGTCGGTACGGAGCATTACGAGTCAAACTTTTAATGATTTTGAACTCATCATTGTGGACGATGGCGGAACAAATGACCTTGAAGAATTGAAGTCACGAATAGGCGACAGCAGGATCATGATTATCCACAACGGGGAAAATAGAGGGTTCGTCTATTCGCTGAATCTAGCAATTCAAGCCGCAAGGGCATCGCTTATCGTACGAATGGATACTGATGACATAGCAATGGCTGATCGCATTGAAAAGCTCTATAAATTCATGTGCGACCATCCAGAATTCACTGTAGCCGCGTCCCTTGCCATAGAATTTTCCGACGAAACGGGCAATGGCCATATTCTCGGAAAGCCCGGAGAGAAGGGTCCAAAGCAGCTGATGCACGGCGACGCCCCGATTCACCCAGCGACAATCTATCGTCGTAGCGACGTCATTTCGGAAGGGATGTACGACAACTATCACCGCGCGGAAGACTTGGCACTTTGGTGCAAGCTCGTCGTAGCCGGGAAGCGAATCTTCGTCATGGACGAGATCCTGCTCAACTATCGCGTCAATCCCGGCGACTTCAGGAAACGCACACTGAAGAATCGCAGCGGTGAAATCAAGGCGCGACTGCACTACTACCCAGCGCTCGGCGCCTCCCCACTTGATTATTCTCATATCTGCAGATCAATTGTCGCCGGCATTCTCCCAGCCAAGCTGGTGATCAGCCTACGCAATATGTTTGTACTCGGCCCCAAGAAGGAACCCGGCGCATGACACATGATCAGGCCCTCAACACTTACATGGACGTCAAGTGGAAAATAAAGCGCATCGTGTCCGACGCAGGAATTCCGCTGCGCAATAAGTTTAGCCAAACAAGACGTGCTTTGAAGTCGCTTCGTGAAGTGGGGAAACCAGATCAGAGCAAGCTCGGCATCAAGGGGCGAATCTACGTATTTCTTCTTGGGAACGAATTGACTACTGCGGTAATTCTCCTTGAACTCGCAATGCTGAAGAACGTCAAGCGGCTAATCCCTTCCCATATCGTCAATCTATTTAAGTACCACTTCCTCCCGGCAAAGCTACTCTCCAGCTACCAGCGAAAGGGTCGTACGGCGTACATTTTCATGGTCCCTGATCTTGGCAATATTGGCGACTTAGCAATTGGCCTCGCGCAGAAGTCCTTCTTGGAAAGGAATCTTCACGGCTACGATGTGGTTGAAATTACTCACGGCAACACTTACGAGTCGGCCCGAGTGGTCAAGAAGCACTCCACTGTGGATGACATCGTATTTCTGACAGGCGGCGGAAATATGGGGACCATCTACAAGGATGCGGAAGAGCAACGCCGATTCTTGATACGCCTGTTTAAAAGAAACCGCATCTATCAGTTTCCGCAATCCATGTTCTTCGAGCACTCCTCGGCTGGCGCCAAGTTTCATGAAGAATCCAAACGCATATATTCCCAGCATCCGAGATTGACATTAATTGCCAGAGATCACGACAGCTACAATAAGATGAAGTCCAGCTTCCCGCAAAATGAAATTGCGCTACACCCCGATACCGTCATCAGCTTGGCGCCGGTGTCCTCCAAGGAATCCAGAAGGAACCAGGCTGTCCTTTCGATTCGCAGGGATATCGAGTCGGGACTCGACGGCAAAATCATTGCTTCGTTGGAGCAGGAATTGGTGAAGACTGGAATGCGAGTAATTCACCGCGATACCAACGTTGACAATATGCACCATCAGTTGGATGAGCGCGAAGGCTCAATATCAGCAATCTGGGATGCGTATCTTTCGTCTCGACTGGTAATCACTGATCGCCTGCATGGCGTCATATTTTGCGCAATTACGGGCACGCCTTGCATTGCAATGGACAATCTTAACGGGAAAGTCCGGAATCTCATTGAGACATGGCTGCAACAGGCCAGCTACATCGCTACGGTCGACTGTCCCAGTACGGAAGATATTCTGGAAAGGGCGTCCGTGCTGATGTCGAAATTCCCAGGCGGCGCAGAACCGATCACTCTTGATGCCGACTTCGAGCGTATGGCCAAGCTTTTCAACAGCGCAGACAGGCACTGACCATGAGCACAGTTGCTCACGTCGTCGAAGCAACCGCTACTGGCACGCTCACCATGGTGTGTGCCGCGGCGAATCTTTCGGCAGCCAGGGGCTTAAATGTCCATGTTATCTACTCCAGGCGACCTGAAACTCCGCACGATCTCGCCACCCTCTTTCACCGAGATGTCAAGCTACATGAGCTTCCAATGGGAGGCCCTAATCCACTCGAAGCGATAAGGCTATTGCGCAAGAAGATCGTTCGACTACGGCCAGACATCCTTCACCTGCACTCCTCTTTTGCGGGCTTCATCGGACGCCTCGCGACAATTGGTGCTGTCCCGAAAACAAAGGTCTTTTATAGTCCCCATTGCATCTCTGTGATGCGCAAGGATATCGGCGGCAAGCGATTCATATTCGCAGCGTTAGAGCGCCTGGCCAGCATCAGGAAATGCACATATCTCGCATGCTCAATGAGCGAGAAGAAGGAGATTCTTCGCTGGACCGGCGCCAAAGCCAAGCTCCTGGAGAACGCCGTAGAGTCCGTCTCAACAGCTGAATCAATTGACGCCACACTCCGCAACGGCCCAATAAGGATCGTGACAGCCGGCGGTGTGCGCTTACAGAAGGGACCCGAGGAATTTGCGAACATTGCAAAAGCGTGTCTGGAAGAAGGTATCGACGCAGAATTCAAATGGATCGGCGATGGAGAGATGAAAGCAGTTGATAAATTAGCCGCCAGCGGTGTTTCAGTTACTGGATGGTTGGCCAAGGCTGACGTGTACGCAGAGCTGAACGCTGCAGACATTTACCTCTCAACCGCAAGATGGGAGGGCCTTCCTGTATCCATCATCGAGGCCATGGCCAGCAGCACCCTGGTGATTGCCAACAGCTGCGCAGGAAATGTCGATGTCATCGACAATGGGAGAACTGGACTGCTCTTCTCCAACCCACGCGAAGCCAAGGAGCTTATCCAGCGCATCACCAATGGGAGCATTGAGTTCAATCGGATCAAGCGCGCGGCAAACATTGAAGCAAAGACCCGCTTCTCGCTGAGCGCTTTTGACAATCGCCTACACGAAATTTACGGCATCCCCCCTGAAATCCGACAAGACAGCCTATCAAAATGAGCATTGAAGTCTTGCTCTCACTATTCCTTCCGATTGTTTTTGGAGCGGCAATCATTTGCCTCACTGTTCGGAATTCGCCAGCGTATTCAGCAAATCAAAGCGCCAGCGCGAGCGCGCTAAAGATAATGCTACTGGCCGCACCGGTCTTTGCATACAGCTTCTATTTCGTCGCACTAAGGCCTCTTGACGCCGGTAACGACACATTCCGCTACGTCCTCACCTATTCCAAGTTGAATGGACCAGCTAGCGCAATCGCGACGGGCGCCCTTTACTACGGCAACACGGAATTCCTCTGGTGGCCGCTTCAAAGCATTCTGGCAACCTTTCTTAATGCCTCGAATTGGCTGATCGTCAATTTCGTATTGGTGTTTGTCGCAACATGGCTCTTCTACCGTAGCGCGGCACGATCGTTAGGGCTGTCAAGTGCAATCTTCGCCTTGGCTTTTCTTACGTTCTTCCTTGTCTACTCAGGGAACATCATGCGACAGGCACTTGCAGCTCCGCTGGGTGCGCTTGGATTCTTCCTGTTTTTCCAGAGGCACCGCATCTCCGCGTCCGTTCTCATTGCTGCAGCGATTGGCCTGCATTGGTCCAGCGTGGCGTTCCTCGCAGCTCCATTGCTTAACTTCCGCCTGCTTGATCGGGACAGGGCCTACCTTATCATTGCGCTCAGCGCACTTGTCTTCTCTACGCTGGCTTCCAAGATCATCGGAGACCTGGTTGCCACTATTGGCATATCCAGCTTGACTGACAAGTTCAATTTGTATTTCTCGGGGGCACATGAATCGCATGTAGGAGCCGTATGGAAGACGGCGAACTTCTGGATATGCACCCTACTGTCATTTTCATTTCTTGCCCTCATTGACACCAAATCTGTAAATAACAGCGTGCTACACAAGTACACCTGCCTTTTTCTATCACTAATTCTATTTGGCGTAAACACCGCCGACTTCGCTGAACGGTACATGCCCTTCCTGCTATTGGCAGCCCCCCTCCAGGCAGCGCTATTGGTGGACAGAATAAGGGCACCCTCCGCCTTTAAAAGCGCCATGTACCTGTACTCGTTCATCATCCTTTCCGCGCTCGTATTATTTGCCGAAAGCTCTCAACACACTCTCGGCTACACATTATAGAGGAAGGAAAATGGCCTATCGAGTCATGAGGCTAGTAGAGCTGATGCTAGCTGCCTTGAAGATATTATTACTAAGGATGTGCTACGGCCCTAACACACTGGTCGCGCACCCCATCGGATTCGGCCCTCGCCTGAGTATAAAGATCAGGTCGGGCGGGAAGGTATCAATCGGAAGGATAATTTCGAGGAGCGATCTTTCGATCTTCTGTGACGGAGGACGAATCATAATTTCGTCCGGCGCATTTTTTAATAAAGGATGTTCTCTCAATTGCATGAGCGAGATACGCATTGGGGAGAACACCCTCTTTGGCGAAGGGGTCCGTATTTACGATCACGATCACGCGATCTCAGAGACAGGCGTACCGCTGAAAGGGAGCTTCCTTGCCGACCCCATAGTTATCGGTAGCAACTGCTGGATTGGTTCCAACGTGCTGATCCTCAAGGGCGTGCGAATTTGTGATGGCGTAACCATCGGAGCGGGAGCGGTTGTCCGCAAGTCAATTATCGAGCCTGGCGTCTACGTCGCAAAGCAGCTCACCAACCTTTCAAAGGTGGGCTAGAGGCCTCGCCTGAAGTACACAAGCGGCATCCTCTAGTGCATTAATAACATCAAGAACGGAAACCAAATGACGCGCATCCTCATCTGCGGCGGCGCCGGCTACATCGGCAGCCACATGGCCCAGTACCTCGCCGAAACCGGCCACTCCGTAACCGTGCTCGACAACCTCTCCACCGGCCACCGCGGTGCCGTCCGCTGGGGCGACCTGCTTGAGGCAGACCTGTTGGATGCCGAAGCACTGAAGCGCGCGCTCCAGGGCCGCCACTTCGACGCTGTGATGCACTTCGCCGCGCGCTCGCTGGTGGGCGAATCTGTTACCGATCCTTACGCGTACTACGCCAACAACGTCACCGGCACCCTGAACCTGCTGGAGGCCATGCGCCGCCATGGCGTCGACCGGATCGTGTTCTCGTCCACGGCCGCCGTCTTCGGCAATCCACAGGCCGATGTGATCGATGAGGACCATCCCAAGGCGCCCATCAACCCCTACGGCGCCAGCAAACTGATGGCAGAGCGGATCCTCGCGGATGCAGCGACGGCCTACGGCCTGCGCTCGACCTGCCTGCGCTACTTCAATGCTGCTGGCGCCCTGCCCGACCACGGCATCGGCGAGGCGCATGCCTGCGAAACCCACCTGATTCCCAATGTCCTGCGTGCCGCGCTGGGCATTGGCGCAGCCATGAAAGTGTTCGGTGAAGACTATGCAACGCCCGATGGAACCTGCGTGCGCGACTACGTGCATGTGCAGGACCTGGCCCAGGCCCATGCGCTTGCCCTTGAGTACATGGAACACACCCCCGGCGCGCACGCCTTCAATCTCGGCAACGGCCACGGATTCTCGGTTCGCGAGGTGATCACCGCTGCCGCAACGGTGACCGGGCGCGAGATTCCATTTGAAATGGCCGAGCGCCGTCCGGGCGATCCAGCCAGTCTGGTTGCCTCTTCCACCCGCGCCCGCGAGATCCTGGGCTGGCAACCCAAGTGGACCGAACTGGCGCCCATCATCGAAAGCGCCTGGCAGTGGCATCGCCGCCCGCCGGCATGGTCGCCGCAACCGGTCGCCCGCAAAGCTGCCCGCGCGATGGACGAAGCCCTGCCTGCCTGAACAGGCGCTTGGCGCCTGACCCACTGCACGGCGACAGTCAACCCCGCAGCGCATCAAAGCCCGTCCTTGCCCCTCTGCTACCATCGTCGGCTCAGTTCGTCGCGCCCCCACCTGCCCGCGACGGCACCAAACACAACGTAACGAAACACAGGAGTCTGCATGTCTTCCGAGCTGCTCAAGTCCCTTGGTCTGGACGCGATCAACGCTGGCACCTACCTGGGCAACGGGGAGTGGTCGAGCGCTACCGGCGGTGAGCTGATCACCCCGATCAACCCGACCACCGGCGAGCCGATCGCGCAGGTCCGCGCCACCACCGAAGCCGAGTACGAAACCGTCATCGCGCGTGCGCAGGAAGCCTTCAAGGTCTGGCGCACCACCCCGGCCCCGCGTCGCGGTGAAGCTGTGCGCCTGTGCGGCGAAGCGCTGCGCAAGCACAAGGATGCCCTCGGTTCGCTGGTCGCGCTGGAAATGGGCAAGAGCAAGCCCGAAGGCGATGGTGAAGTGCAGGAGATGATCGACATCGCCGACTTCGCCGTGGGTCAGAGCCGCATGCTGTACGGCTACACCATGCATTCCGAGCGCCCCGGCCATCGCATGTACGAGCAGTACCAGCCGCTCGGCCTGGTCGGCATCATCAGCGCGTTCAACTTCCCGGTCGCGGTGTGGGCATGGAACTCGTTCCTGGCCACGATCTGCGGCGACATCTGCCTGTGGAAGCCGTCCAACAAGACCCCGCTGACCGCCATCGCCTCGATGCGCATCTGCAATGAAGCGCTGCGCGATGCCGGTTTCCCGGATCTGTTCTTCCTGATCAATGACGCCGGCACCGCACTGTCGGAAAAGATGGTGGCTGACAAGCGCGTGCCGCTGATCAGCTTCACCGGTTCGACCCAGGTTGGCCGCACCGTCGCCGAGAAGGTCGCGCATCGCCTCGGCCGTTGCCTGCTGGAACTGGGCGGCAACAACGCGATCATCCTCGACGAAACCGCCGACCTGAAGCTGGCGATCCCCGGCATCGTGTTCGGCGCGGTCGGCACTGCTGGCCAGCGCTGCACCACCACCCGCCGCCTGATCGTGCACGAATCCATCCATGACGACGTGCTGGCCACGCTGGTCAAGGCGTACAAGCAGGTGGAAGGCAAGATCGGCGATCCGACCGACCCGGCCAACCTGATGGGCCCGCTGAACAGCGACGGTGCCGTGCAGCAGTTCCTGGCGTCCATCGAAAAGGCCAAGGCCAGCGGCGGCACCATTGAAACCGGCGGTACGCGCATCGACCGCGCCGGCAACTTCGTGCTGCCGGCCATCGTCACCGGCTTGAAGAACAGCGATGAAGTGGTGCAGCACGAGACCTTCGCGCCGATCCTGTACGTGATGAAGTACAGCACGCTGGACGAAGCCATCGACATGCAGAACGGCGTGCCGCAGGGCCTGTCGTCCTCGATCTTCACCACCAACCTGAAGACCGCCGAGCGCTTCCTGTCGGCGGCCGGTTCGGACTGCGGCATCGCCAACATCAACATCGGCACCTCGGGCGCGGAAATCGGTGGCGCCTTCGGTGGCGAGAAGGACACCGGCGGTGGTCGCGAATCCGGTTCGGATGCATGGAAGGTCTACATGCGCCGCCAGACCAACACCATCAACTATTCGGATTCGCTGCCGCTGGCCCAGGGCATCAAGTTCGACCTGTGATGGCAAACGGTCCGGCCATGCACATGGGTCAGAGCCCCTCCGGGGATCCGACCCACGCCGTGCCGACCACTCAGGGTCGGATCCCCACAGGGGCTCCGACCCTCGATTTCACCGGCCGCCGGGTATTGATTGCCGGTGGCAGCAAGGGCATTGGCCGCGAACTGGCGCTGGCGTTTGCCGGCGCCGGTGCGCAGGTTTCGGCCTGCGCGCGCGGCCAGGCCGGCCTCGACGCCCTGCAGGCCGATGCGCAAGCACAGGGCACGCAACTGCACACCTTCTCCGCCGATCTGGGTGATCCTGCCCGAATCAGCGCCTGGCTGCAGGCCGCTGCCGACACGCTCGGCGGCATCGATGTGCTGGTCAACAACGCCACCGGCTATGGCATGGCCGATGACGAAGACGGCTGGGCCGCCAGCCTGCAGATCGACCTGATGGCCGCTGTCCGCGCATCGCGCCTTGCGTTGCCGTGGCTGCGCGCCTCCTCCGATGCCTGCATCCTCAATCTGTCCTCGATCGCCGCGCAGCAGCCGCGTCCCGGCGGTGCACCGTATGCGGCGGCCAAGGCCGCGCTCTCGCACTACACCACTTCGCAGGCCCTGGCACTGGCCCCGGACCGGATCCGGGTCAACGCCATTGCCCCGGGTTCGATCGAATTTGCCGATGGTCTCTGGGATCGACGTCGTGTCGAAGATCCCGCCCTGTACCAAGGCACCCTGGCGAAGATTCCGTTCGGCCGCTTCGGGCAGCCGCGCGAGATCGCCGATGCCGCGCTGTTCCTGTGCTCGCCGCTGGCGCGCTGGATCACCGGCCACGTGCTCAACGTCGATGGCGGCCAGGTGCTGATGGGCTGAATCTGTAGAGCCGAGCCCACGCTCGGCTTGCGCGCGCAGCGCGGGCGATGCCGTACCAGCCGAAGCGTCAGCCGAGCACGGGCTCGGCTCTACAGGGCACTGCCCATGGGATTGCCGGAGCAGAGGCACTATCATGTCGGCACTGCCACGGAGGACTCGATGAGCGTGCCACCCCGACAGAGCAACGCCCTGGCCGTGGTCAGCCTGATCGCGGGCATCTGCAGCTGGACCGTGCTGCCGGGTGTCGCCGCCCTCGTTGCGATCATCACCGGGCACCTGGCCCGCGCCGAGATCCGCCGCCGTGCTGGCGAACAGGACGGCGATGGCATGGCCCTGGCCGGGCTGATCATGGGCTGGCTCAACATCCTCGCTGCGGTGGGCCTGGTGGCCATCCTGATCTTCGCGATGGTGGCGGCCGGTGCCGACGCCAAACCTGGACTGCGCTGGTGAAAGCACGATGACCTCCCCGGACAGCACTGAACGCTTCAGCAGCCGCGTTGCGGACTATGTCCGCTACCGCCCCGACTATCCGGTCGCGCTGATGGACTGGCTGCATGGCCCCATGGCCGTAGCAACCAGCGCGCTGGTTGCTGACATCGGCGCAGGCACCGGCATCTCCAGCCGGCAGTTCCTGGCCGCCGGCCATCCACTGGTCGCCGTCGAACCCAACGCGGCGATGCGCGCCGCCGCCGAGCAATGGCTGGCGCCGCAGTATCCGCACTTCTCCGCCGTCGATGGCCGCGCCGAGGCCACCGGCCTGGCCGATGCCAGCGTTGACCTGGTCAGTGCCGCGCAGGCCTTTCACTGGTTCGACACCGTGGCCGTGCGCGCCGAGTGGCAGCGCATCCTGCGCCCGGGCGGGCTGGCGCTGATCTACTGGAATTCGCGCCTGCTCGATGCCAGTCCGTTCCTGGTCGGCTACGAACAACTGCTGCTGGACTACGGCACCGACTACACCGCGGTGGCCGAACGCTATCAGGACGACGCCACCATGCAGGCCTGGTTCGGCTCCGGCCTGCGCGGCATGGCGCAGCTGCCGAACGTGCAGCACCTGGACCTGGACGCCCTGAGTGGGCGCCTGCTGTCTTCTTCCTATGCGCCGCAGCCCGGCCATCCGCGCCACGCGCCGATGCTGGCTGCGCTGCAGGACCTGTTCGCCGACCACGCGGTCGACGGCCAGGTCGCTTTTGAATATCGAACCCGAGCCTTCCTCGGCACGCTGGACTGAAATCTACGCATGTATTCGCTTGCCCGCCCCTTCCTGTTCTCGCTCGACGCCGAACGCGCCCACGGTCTCGGCCTGTCCGCTCTGGACCTGGCCTATCGCACCGGCACCACGCCGCTGGTGGCCGCACGCATCGCGCCGATGCCCAGCACGGTGTTCGGGCTGACGTTCCCCAATCCGGTCGGCCTTGCTGCTGGCCTGGACAAGAATGGCGAGCACATCGATGCGCTGTTCGCGCTGGGTTTCGGCTTCGTGGAGATCGGCACGATCACGCCGCGGCCGCAGGCCGGCAACCCGAAGCCGCGCCTGTTCCGGCTGCCGGCGCACAACGCGATCATCAACCGCATGGGCTTCAACAATGCAGGTGTGGATGCGCTGGTGCGCAACGTCGAACGCGCGCGCAACCGGCGCGGCCTGCTCGGCATCAACATCGGCAAGAACAAGGACACCCCCAACGAACAGGCCGCCGATGATTACATCGCCTGCATGGACAAGGTGTACCCGCTGGCCGACTACATCACCGTCAACATTTCCTCGCCCAATACCGCCGGCCTGCGCGAACTGCAGGAAGAGACCGCACTGCGGCAGCTGGTCAGCCAGCTGCGTGAGCGCCAGGAAGCGCTGGCCGCGCAGCATGGCCGGCGCGTGCCGATGCTGGTCAAGGTGGCCCCTGACCTCAACGAGCGCGACATCGACGCCGCCGCACGTGTACTGGGCGAACTGCAGGTGGACGGTGTGATCGCCACCAACACCACCGTCGACCACAGCCGGGTTGCCGGCGATCCGCTGGCCAATGAAGCCGGGGGGCTTTCCGGTGCACCGGTGCTGGAGCAGTCCACACTGGTGCTACGCCGCCTGCGCGCGCGCCTGCCCGAATCGGTGCCGCTGGTCGGTGTCGGCGGCATCCTGTCCGGTGCCGACGCCGTGGCCAAGATGGCCGCCGGTGCGGCGCTGGTGCAGTGCTACAGCGGTCTGATCTTCAAGGGCCCGGCGCTGGTCGCCGATTGTGTGGAGGCGATCCGACGCCGACGCGAAGCGCCCAGCCGTGGCGCGGTGGCGCCGCTGTGAGTACCCCCATGGACGACACCAACAACGCTGCAGCCCCGCTGCGCTGGACCCTGACCCGCAACGCACCGCTGCAGGCCCTGAACACCTTCCACGTGCAGGCCAGCGCCGCACAGTTGCTGGAACTGCACGATGCCGCGCTGCTGCCGGAGGTCCTGGCCCTGCCGGACGTGGCCGACGGCCCGCTGCTGGTGCTCGGCAGCGGCAGCAACGTGCTGATCGCCGACGACCTGCCCGGCACCGTGCTGGTGTTCGGCAACCGTGAAATCACTTTCCTTGAACACCGAGCGGACCACGCAGTGATCCGCGCCGGAGCGGGCGTGTCCTGGCACGGGCTGGTGATGTGGTCGCTGCAGGAAGGCCTGTCCGGGCTGGAAAACCTGGCGCTGATTCCCGGCACGGCCGGTGCATCGCCGATCCAGAACATCGGCGCCTATGGCGCCCAGGTCGGCGAGTTCATCCAGACCGTAGAGGCTTGGGACTGCCTGGAAAAGACCTGGGTACGGCTGGACAACGAACAGTGCGGCTTCGCCTACCGCGACAGCGTGTTCAAGCAGCAGCCGGACCGCTACCTGATCACCGCCATTGAACTGAAGCTGCCTCTGCTGCATGACCTGCGCATGGGCTACGCCGGCATCCGCGAAGAACTGCAGGCACAGGGCGTGGAACTGCCCAGCGCTGTGGACGTCGCCAATGCGGTGATCGCGATCCGTCGCCGCAAGTTGCCCGACCCGGATGTGCTGGGCAATGCAGGCAGCTTCTTCAAGAACCCGGTGCTGCCGCTGGAACAGGTGGAAGTACTGCTGCAGCACTTCCCCGAGCTGCCGGTGTTCCCCGCAGACCGTGACGACCGCCGCAAGGTCTCGGCCGCATGGATGATCGAATCCTGCGGCTGGAAAGGCTACCGCGAGGGTGATGCCGGCGTTGCGCCCAGCCATGCGCTGGTACTGGTCAACTACGGCAACGCCACCGGCACCGAACTGCTGGCACTGGCGCGGCGGATCTCCGCCTCGGTACTGGAGAAATTCGGCGTGCCGATCGAACCGGAGCCCCGCCTGCTCGGCGCACAGTGGTGAGCACGCCCGCCCTACCCGTCAGCGCCACCCCGTTGCGGGCGGCGCTGCTGATGCTCGGCAGCACCATGGCGTTCGGCCTGATGGCGGTGGCGATCCGCTATGCCACCCGCTACGTGCCGACCCAGGAAGTGGCGTTTTTCCGCAATGCCTTCGGCCTGCTCGCGCTGCTGCCGATGCTGCTGCGCCCTGGCCATGCACCGTTGAAGACCCAGCAGCTGCCGCGCTATTTCATGCGCAGCGCGATCGGCCTGGGGTCGATGCTGTGCGCGTTCTGGGCATTAGGCCACTTGCCACTGGCACAGGCCGTTTCGCTGTCCTACTCCACCCCGTTGTTCGTCACCATCGCCGCGGTACTGTGGCTGGGCGAAAAGGTACGCGTGCGGCGTTGGGCGGCGGTGGTGGTCGGTTTCATCGGCGTGCTGGTCATCGTGCGGCCGGGCACCGCCGGCTTCACGTCCGGCAGCCTGATCGCCGTGGCCGCCGCCGTGCTCAGTTCGCTGGTGGCGATCCAGATCAAGCAGCTCACCCGCATCGACAGCGCCGACACCGTGGTGCTCTACACCTACGTATTCTGGGTGCCGCTGTCACTGATTCCAGCATTGTTCGTCTGGGTCTGGCCCGCCGGTATCGCCTGGGTCTGGCTGCTGGCCACCGGCGTGCTGGGCACCATCGGCCAGTTGTTGTGGACGCGTGCGTTACGACTGGGCGAAGTCTCCGCGCTGACCCCGATCAGCTTCCTGCAGCTGCCGCTGGTGACCTTGTGTGGCTGGCTGCTGTTCGCCGAGACGATTGATCGCTGGACGATCATTGGCGCCGGCATCATCCTAGGCGCCAACGCCTACATCGCCCATCGCGAAGCGGTGCTGTCACGGCGTGCAGCGAGCGTCGCCGCGAGCGCGGCAGCCAAGCCGGCAGAGTAAGGGGTCTGGCCGGGCTGCGCCCGGCACCCGCAGAGGCCGGAGCCGAAGCAACTTCAACAGCGACATTCCGCGGGATGGCGGGGTGGTGTCGGATTGCGGGGACGCCGTAAATACGTCCCTGTAGGCTTGGCAGCCGCATCCATGCGGCTGACACCCCGCAATCCGACACCACCCCACCTCTGACAGTTTCCGGGTGTCTGGTAGATCCACGCCATGCGTGGATGAATCTCCATCGAAATCGAACATTTCGACAATTGATCGAAAAACATCCACGCATGGCGTGGATCTGCGTGTCGACCAAGGTCGACACCCACCAAGAGCAAGTCATGCCATCCCAACAGATTGCGGAGATCTGTCGAGGGCGGGGTGGGTCCGGTTGCGGGGGCGTGAGCGCCATGGATGGCGCGACCGAGGCTACATGGACGTACTTGCGCCGTCCCCCGCAACC